>CAXNIQ010000029.1:0-10806 GCA_964202465.1 Ilumatobacteraceae bacterium | reverse complement strand
TCTACTCCGCATCGGGTGCGCAATGTGAGTGGTCGTGAACGATTGTCGTTTCCATTTTTTATGGATCCGTCGTGGGATGCGCAGGTGACGGCATTGCCGTTGGATGGTGCGCCAGTTACCGATGATGCGGCGCGCAGATGGGATGGCACGAGTGTGCAGGCGTGGACTGGCAACTATGGCGAGTATTTAACTGCCAAGGTCTCGCGAGTGTTTCCTGATCTTTTTAGCTCGCTTGGCTAAGCCGAGAAATAAAAGTGGCGACACATCGCTGTGTCGCCACTTCCATACTTTTGCGGTACTGAGAGTTATCTCCCAGCCAAAACTCGTCAACTCGAAGTGTACTTGTCAAAAGTATCCATACAGAAAAACAGGACCGGTCGAGTTTCCCCAACCGGTCCTGACTACTTGATGTTTCCCAAGACCGTCAATCCTCGGTAAGAAGTTTCGCGAGCACCTCATCGTTCGTTTTACAGGAGCCCCAAGTCGGAGTCGAACCGGCACCGCAAAAATGACGAGTTTTGCATGCTGCCGTTACACCATTAGGGCACCTGCAGCCATGTGTACGGCGAGTAGCCAATTTGTGCAATAAAAAATGGGGACTCGTTGCGATGAGAATTGCGACGCTTTGTCTAGATACTCTGTTGAGACACATCACGAGTCTTGGGAGACGAAAATGACTGACTACAACCAGGTGTACATCAACGGCAAATGGGTCGCTCCAAGCAGCACCGACACGATTGAGGTTTGGGATTCGACCGATGAGTCGGTCATGGCCACCATTCCGTCATGCACCGCGAAAGAAGTAGACCTTGCTGCCAAGGCTGCGCGAGCCGCATTTGATTCGTGGTCGGCACTCGATGCTCAAGAGCGTGGGAAGTACATGAGTCGTATTGGTGATGGATTGGCTGCACGCATGGACGAGATTGCCTCGGCCATTTCGCGCGAGACGGGTATGACCAAGTTTTTGAGCCAGATGATTCAAGTTGGTTTGCCAATCAACTCGTTTAAGCAAGCAGCGGCAATCGCCGAGAACTACTCGTACTCACGCGAAGTTGGGTCATCGCTTGTGGTGCGCGAGCCAATTGGTGTTGTTGGTTGCATTACGCCGTGGAACTACCCGTTGCACCAAATCGCTGCCAAGGTGGCATTTGCAATGGCCGCTGGTTGCACCGTGGTGCTCAAGCCAAGCGAGATTGCGCCACTCGACGCATTCATTCTCGCCGAGATCATTGACGAAATAGGTTTGCCTGCAGGCGTGTTCAACATGATCACCGGCACTGGCCCAGTTGTTGGCGAAGCCATGTCGGCACACACCGACATCGACATGATGTCGTTCACAGGATCAACCCGTGCAGGACGCCGCGTGAGCCAAGTTTCTGCCGAGACAATCAAGAAGGTTGCTCTCGAGTTGGGCGGCAAGTCGGCCAACATCATTTGCGCCGATCTCGACACCGAGACATTTGCTAAGGCTGTGTCGTCGGGTGTTGGCAAAGCATTTCTCAACAGCGGACAAACATGCTCGGCACTCACCCGCATGCTCGTACCAAAGGCGCGCCTTGAAGAAGCAGAAGCAATTCTGACTGCAGCAGGCAACGCAGTTGTTGTAGGAGATCCGTTTGAAAAGACGACGCACTTAGGACCACTTGCATCGGCCGCACAACGAGACCGCGTCAATGGCTTTATTCAAAAGGGCATTGATGAAGGCGCAAAGGTTCTAGTCGGTGGAGTTGGCGTGCCAGAGGGCGTGTCAAAGGGCTACTACGTCAAGCCAACAATTTTCTCGAATGTGACAACGTCGATGACGATCGCCCAAGAGGAGATTTTTGGACCAGTCTTGAGCGTCATTGCGTACAACGACGAAGAAGATGCAATCCGTATTGCCAACGACACGGTGTACGGCCTCGCCGGCGGCGTGTGGGCTGCCGACAAGGATCATGCGATTGCAATTGCACGTCGCATGCGCACTGGTCAGGTTGAAGTCAACGGTGGAGCATTTAATGCCAATGCACCGTTTGGTGGATACAAGCAGTCTGGTGTTGGTCGCGAATATGGCGACTACGGCTTCGAGGAATTCCTCGAGATCAAGAGCATGCAGCTGTAATTTGCTAGCTCACAATTTGTGATGTTTGCCAGGCGCTAGCCAAGGCTGCATATCGTCCGTTTTTGGCAATGAGTTCGGCATGTGTGCCGTACTCGGCTACCCGCGCCGCGTCGATCACCGCAATGTGGTCGGCGCGCTGAACGGTTGATAAACGTTGAGCCACAACGATCACGGTGCGACCGCTCATCAGGCGTTCGAGTGCGCGCTCTACTTCGGCTTCTGTGCCTGGATCGAGGTTGGAAGTTGCTTCGTCGAGTATCAATACCGCTGGATCGACAAGCGCTGCACGCGCAAGGGCAACGAGTTGACGCTCGCCCGCCGACAAACGGCTGCCGCGTTCGCGCACCTCGGTGTCGAGTCCGTCAGGAAACTGTGCGAAATGTTCGGTTGCAGAGATGGCATCGACCGCAGCATCGATCTCAGCGTCTGTCGCCGTGATTTTTGCAATGCGCAGGTTGTCACGAATGGTGCCGTTAAACAAGAAGCCTTCTTGGGGCACGACCACAATGCGTTGACGTAAAGAATCCATCGTTGACATTGTGAGATTGACTCCGCCATACGACACCGCGCCCGACTGTGGGTCGTACATGCGGGCCATGAGTTTGGCAAGAGTTGATTTGCCTGCACCGGTGGGGCCAACGAGCGCAAGTTTTTCGCCGGGTGCAACGCTGATCGAAACATTGTTTAGTGCAGGGTGCTCACCTGTTGCATAGGTGAAGTTGATGTTGTCCACCTTGAGAACGCCTGTGATGGGCAAAGTAATTGCTGCAGGATGCTCATCAACTTCTGGTTTTGAATCAAGAATTGCAAACAACTTGCTCAATGCGGCGCCTGCAGACTGCACGGTGTTGTACAACTGAGACAGTTGTTGCACTGGGTCGAACAAACTCGAGATGAGCAGCGTAAAAGCCACGACAGTACCGAGCGTGACATCACCGCGATGCACGAGCCATCCACCAACCCCGATCATGAGCGCAGATGCAAAGACACCAGAAAATTCGACGAGCGCAAAATACCACGTGCTGATGCGCACACTGCGTTCGTGACTCTGAAACAACGCGCGGTTTGAAGTAAAAAATTTTGCTTTCGTTTCTTCTTCTTGGGCATAGGCCTGAATAACGCGCACGGTGGTGATGCCTTCTTGCAATGCCGACAAGTTTGCACCAACGCGTTCGCGCACGGTGAGGTATGCCTTGTTTGAGTCGCGCTGAAACTTGATCGACGCAAGAACAATGATTGGCATGACGCACATGGCCACGAGAGTGAGTTGCCAACTGAGCACCAGCAACACAACTATTGAAAATGTAAGCATCAAGCCAGCAGACAAAAACTGTAACAAACCAAACTGCACGAGTTCGGCCATCGATTCAATATCGGCTGTCATTCGAGCAACAAGAACGCCGGCCTTGTTGCGATCGAAAAATGCCATTGACTGCCGTTGCATCTGACGAAATACGGCGAGGCGCAAGACCCGCAAAAACATCTCACCCGTGCGGTTGACATACAAAAAGAGCATGCGACCAAAGATGTACGACAGGGTGACAACGGCGAGATACATAACTACCGACTGATTAAGCGCCAGTGTATTTTTTGCACGAATTCCGGCATCGATGCCGTGGCGCACGATGACTGGCGCTGCAAGCGCACAACTTGTAGTGACAACCACGCAGGCAAAACCCATATACATCGTCTTACGAAATGGTGCGGCCATTTTGAAAACACGACCAATGATCGTGCGGGCCTGTGCCCTACTCAAGCGATCTTCGTCGGTGACTCCGCCTGCGTTCCACATGTCAGTCGGCCACTTTCTTTGGCTGATCCATGCTGGCAAGCACTTCGCGATACCGCGTGTTGGATGCAGCGAGTTGCTCATGGGTTCCAATTGCCGCAATGGTTCCGCCATCGAGCAACACAACTCTGTCGGCAAGCGCAATGGTGCCTGGTCTGTGCGCGATCACGATCGTTGTGCGTCCGCTCATCACCGTACGCATCGCTTCTCGAATCTCGCCTTCTTTGCTTGGGTCGACTGCACTCGTTGCATCGTCGAGCACGAGCACTCTTGGGTCTGCAATGATCGCTCGCGCAATTGCAATGCGTTGGCGTTGACCACCAGAGAGTGAAAACCCTCGCTCACCAATCACTGTTTCGTAGCCGTGCGGAAGCTCTCCGATGAAGCCGTGGGCGCCAGCGAGGTTGGCTGCGCGCTCGAGATCTTGTTGGCTCGCGTTCGGCTTTGCAAAAGCAATGTTGTTGGCAACTGTGTCGTTAAACAGCACGGTGTCTTCAAACACCACACCTATTTGTTGACGCAAATCGCGCAGCTTGAGTTTGCGCACGTTAATACCATCAAGAAATACGTGGCCCGAATTGGTGTCGTAAAACCGCAGCAGCAGACGCGCCACTGTCGACTTACCCGAGCCCGTAGCACCGACAATTGCGATCGACTCTCCACCAGCGATATCAAGAGTGAAATTGCTCAGTACTGGCTGGTCGGCGCTGTAGCCAAATTGCACGTGATCAAACTTGACCACGCCAAGTGTTGTGGTACCCATGGCAACGCTCGGCAATTGTTGTGGGTTCGCCGGATCGGTGATGGTCGACTCGGTACTCAACACTTCGTGAATGCGCACGAGTGCTGCCGCAGCTCGCTGACCAAGTGCGACGATCATGCCGATGTTGCGAAGCGGCCAGATCAGCAATGTGAGATACACATTGAACGCAACCAAATCACCAATAGTTATCTGCCCATTCAATACACGATGACCGCCCACACCGAGCACACCCACAAGTCCAAGCGCGGGCAACACATCGATGGCTGGCAAGAAACTGCTGCGAATTTTGGCAGCCTTCATTGTTTCGCCAAAAATATCGTCGGCTTCTTTGCGTAGTTTGTCAAACTGCACTTGCTCAGCACCAAAACCTTTGATCACTCGCACACCCGACACGCTCTCTTCAACCACGCTTGCCAATTGCGCTTGCTCGGCTTGCACAGCAATCGATGCTGGATGAATGCGATTACTGAACCTGCGAGCAGAGATGTTGACGAATGGCAGCGGCACAAGGGCAACGAGCGCCAACACTGGGTCGGTATAAAACAAAATTGCCGTAACGGCAATGATCTGAATCACATTGGACAACGTGATCGGGATCATCACGATGAAGCCTTGAATCTGCATCAGGTCGCTCGACGCACGGCTCATCAACTGCCCCGTCTGGGCTTTGTCGTGATAGCCAACGTTGAGACCAATCAGGTGGGCAAAGAGTCGTTCGCGCAGCAATGTTTCCGCCCATCGACTTTCGCGAAATGCTACATAGCGGCGCATTCCCGAAAGCAAACCAGTCAGCACGCCAAGCCCAGCGATGATCAAAACCCACTTGAGCAACGGACCATCTTTTTCGATGCCCTGGTTGATCGCGTTTTTGGTCATCTGTGGCACGGCGGTTTTAAAACCTGCCCACGAAATGCCGATCACTGCGCCAAACAACAAATTGCGTCGCTGCTCGCGCAACATTCCTCGCAGCAGTTTCCAACCTTCGCTGCGTTGCGTTTGTTCAAACTCGAGTCGCGTTGCTACTTCGGCATCGGTCTCGATAGTTGACATTTGTCGAGGTACTACTTACGAAGCACTTGGAGAAAGGCTTTCGACGGCCTTCCAATAGTCAAGATCTGGGTCGAGTGGCAAGATCGCGAGCGAAGAGGTGGTCACTCCGTTGTTGAAATATTCGTTGATGACGTCTCGGCAATGCGCTGGGCTTCCGTGCACAACAAGTTCATCCACAGCCTGGTTGGGAATTGCGGCGAGTGCAGCCTTGCGGTCGCCTGCTGCCCACGCGTCCCACATACCTTGCAACAATGGCGCACGACCCATCCAGCGATGGAAGTCGGCATATACGGGCACGTTCATGTATGCAGCAATGGCAAACTTGGCGCCGGCCATCACCGTTTCAGTGTTTTCACTTGGGCACACAAAAATGCGGGCGGTGATTTCTTTTTCGACACCATTGGCCGCGCCGCTGACTACCGCGGCAACCTTGCTTACATCTTGTGCCGACAGCCAGTTGATAATCACGCCATCTGCTTCGCGCGCACCCAACTTGAGCATGCCTTCGCGCAGTGCAGCCACCAAGATGGTTGGCTTTTGCTCTGGCTTGATGCTGAGACGAAATCCATTGACTGAAAACGTGTCGTAATCTTTCGTGATCTTCTCGCCGCTAAATGCATCGTGCATGAAGCGCACAACGTCGCGCACCTTCTTGTATGGATCAACGAATGGCACGCCATTCCACTTTTCAACAATCACGTTGCTCGACGAACCGATGCCTATTGCAAATCGTCCGGGTGCGGCATCGGCCAGTGCCGCAACACTTTGCGCAATGACTGGTGCTGTGCGCGTGTATGCAGGCACGATCGCGGTGCCAAGTCGAAGTCGTGGTTCCCACGCTGCAGCAAGTGCAAGCGGAGTAAATGCATCTGCCCCGTCGGTCTCTGCAGACCAAATATCGCTATAACCCCAGTCGGCAAGTTGTGCGAGTTTGTCGCGCTGCGCATGCAGGTGTCCTGGCAGCGGGACAGTCATTCCGTTACGACGAATCATGTTGCTACTCTTTCCACATTCGGGCTATACAACTTTGGCTTGCGGTGGCAAGCAGTGTTCCATCTTCGGCAAACATGTTTGCCGATCCATGACCGAACCCCCGCTCGACTCCTTGTATCTGTATGTCTAACAAGACCCACTTGGTTGGCACGAGGCGAACCACGCGAAGCGTGTTGTCAAGGCTATTTCCACCGCCACGAACGCCTAGCGCCTGACCAATTCCCATCGGCACGAAGTCGCCAAGCACAGCAAGAGTTGCGGCGTCCACGTCGGTCAAGACGTCAGGAATGTGCGCCCACATCACCGTGCGACCATCGTTTGGTTTGCCGTCGAGTTGCTCAAGTTCGCGACCAATCACCAGGCGTTCTTCGAGACGATCATGAATCGTGCCGTCGACAGAGTGACGATGCTTGCGCGTTTCAATCTCATGTGGTCCCGGCACGTCGGGCATTGGTATAAACAAATGTGCATGCTCAAATGTGCGCTCGCCAAGAGCGGCATTGACCGTAAGGATCTCGCGCTCGCCAACATGGCAAATTGCGCGCGCCTGAGTGATCTGATGTCCGACGACCGCAAGAGTGATGTCGATATGCATCACTTCGCCTGGTCGGGCATACGACAAATATTGTGCGGTCGACCAGATGCAGTGGCGACCACTGAGTTGCTCCATCGCCGATACAGCGGATGCAAGGCCTGCGCCACCCCACAAAAAACCACTGCCAGTACACAGCCCTGGCTGAACAATCATCGACCACGATCCAGAAGTTTCGGTGTGGTTGCTGACTGGCTTGAGACCAAGGAATGTTGATGAATTCATGTGCAAAACACACTAATAGAAAGCAAGTTTTGATCTATTACTTTAGATACTTTGGAGTACATGACAACAACAGATTCCCCCTGGTTGGCTGATGCAGTTTCGCTAGTTGACGCGTTCCGGTCAAAGGATCGCTCACCTGTCGAAGAATTGAAGGCCTCGCTTGCAGCGATCGAACGCAGCGACCTCAATGCTTTTTCATTTCTCGACCCAGAGGGCGCGCTTGACCGAGCAAAGTTGGCCGATGTATCCAAACCATTCGGTGGTGTGCCACTTGGCGTAAAGGAACTTGACGCGGTCAACGGTTGGCCGTACACCGAAGCGTGCGTAGTTTTTGCAGACCGCAAAGCAACGTATACGTCGGTGATGGTGCAGCGCGCGACAGAAATTGGTGGAGCAAACCACATTGGTTTGTGCACCGCGAGCGAGTTTGGTGGCGTCAACATCACGCGCACAGTATTGAATGGCGCAACACATAACCCGTGGATGCACGGACGTTCACCTGGTGGTTCATCTGGCGGCAGCGCTGCTGCAGTTGCCGGTGGTCTCGTCACCATTGCAACCGGTGGCGACGGCGGCGGGTCAATTCGAATTCCCGCTGGGTTCACGGGTCTTGTCGGACTCAAAGGAACCTTTGGTCGCATTCCGCGTGCGCCACATACTGAACTCGGAAACCTCACCGTCAACACGGGCGTCATGGCGCGCAGCATCCGCGATACGGCGCGTTGGTTTGACGTATGCAACGGTCACGACTCTCGCGACCCACTGAGTTTGCAACGTGTCGAAAACTGGGAAGCACAACTGGGCACTCACACCGATTCATTGCGTGGCAAAACCGCAGTGCTCGCACCCGACTGGGGTGGCGCAGTTGTGTCGCCTGCAATGTGGACACAACTCGAGGAATATGCGCGGCACTTGTGCACCTCAACTGGGCTTCGCATTATTTCTGTCGATACTTCATTACCTCGCATTGGTGCTGCTTGGTCAATCAGCGGAATGGTCGAGATACACACCCAACTCGCCGACCACTGGCCTGCATGTGCCGATGTACTCACACCTGAAATGCGTTTCGGTATTGAAGCCACATTTGGAAAATACGGAACAGAGGCACGCGCCAAGATCGAGGCACGACGCGTATTGCTGAACCAGCGAATGGCAGAGATATTTGATGCAGTTGACTTTGTGATCACTGCGAGCAATCCTGATGTTGCCTTCAAAGCCGAGGGGCCGTTGCCTTCAGCATTTGGTGGCGTTAAAGCCGGCGCGCGCAATAACGGCAAACTCACATTTCCTGCCAACATGTATGGCAACCCAGCAATTTCGCTACCTTCCGGATTAATCGATGATTTACCGGTGTCGTTGCAGATCAACGGTCGTCACTTTAGTGAGCAACTGTTGCTCGATCTAGGTTTGGTATTGGAACGCACTCGCCCGTGGGCGCTCGTTGCACCCAACTCACCGGTCTAAATACCGTCGAGCCAACGCTCAATTGACGCGGCGTGATCAACATCCTTGTCGCGGCCTGTGATGTATTTGAGCTTGAGTAGATGCTCCGCATTCAAGACATGCACGTTGAATCCGCCTATCTTGACCTGGGTTGAATGTCTTACTAAATCTGAATAACCATTTTCCGCGCCAGCAGGTTTGAACACAACATCTAGAAGTCCAAATGAAGTAATTAAGTGCAGTACATCGTATTGAGCCCAATTCTCGACCGGAATGCGAGGAAACCAAGTGCCCCCATCTTCGGCGGTAGCCAATGCGGCGTTTATACGATCAAACACCTTTGCAAGCAGTCGAAGATTCTTGGTGTCACGCGCAGGAGTAATATCAAGATCAACAGTTGCAGCAATCGGAATGCCAAGTATTTCTGCGGCAACTCCGCCGATAATTACAAATTTTACTTTGTAATTATTCAGAATTGCTATCAGTTGGGCACTATCAAACTCGGGTTTACTTGCCACCACGGGCTATTCGTGTACTTTGAGTTTTCGAATGCTCACGCAGTGTCCGAGGATTCATCGATTTTTCAAATTGTTTACGAGTCATGGTGTGCGTGTCTGGTCCAGCGAGGTGCATCCGGATATCGAAACCAGCTGCTCGAATAATTCTGAGCAGAGTCTCCACCGACGGAGACCGTGTTCCAGATTCATACATTGAAATTGCGGCTTGGCTTGTCTTGGCTTTCTGTGCAAGTTGCATCTGGCTAAGTCCAGCTTGTTCACGGGCTTTGCGAATGAAGTTGCGAGAAAATAGTTCTTTCGACATAATTTGATTATATCGGTACAGATATATATTTGTTTGGGTCATACCCCGATGTGTACGCGCAGATCACGTTTGTGCGGTGTTATTAGGCAGCGAGCAGTGCTCGAGCAACAATGTCTGTGCAAAATGCGGTCAGAATTGCCAGATACATCAAGCCAGTTGCGGCCATCACCGCAGAGTAACTTCGTTCTTTGAGTGCGGCGCGAGTCACAAGCGCGAGCACACCTGTAACAATGGCCGATGCCAACCAAAACCACCCAAGCACACCGTTCCAACCATCGTCAACTGTTCCGTTAAGCACACTGATCATTCCGGTTGGCAATAACAGCGCGATTACTTCGAGCGGCCACAGGTAAATCACAGCGTCAACAATCTCATTGATGAGTTTGCGCGGCATGCCTGGTTGCACGAGATACCAGTGTCCAAGCAGCATCGTGTCGCTGACCGCGCCAAGAAACAATGTGCCCACAACAACCCTGATGAGAGATACTGCATAGTCCCCCGCGCCGCCATCCGCTACAGCAGAAAAGCCAGCGACAACAATGCCGGCAACACCCAACAACGGCGCAATGAGATCAAACTGCGAACGCTTGTTGCGAATGAGAACAAATGCTGCAACCGCAACAGCAACTGCCGATACTTCTCGCACTGGCTCAACGCCATAGCGCAACCCAAATCCACACGCGCCAGCGGCAAACACACCGTAGGTAATGCGCAGCAACATTGCATACCCAAGACCGATCTCGTGACGCCGAGTGGTAAACCACAAGAACGCGAGTCCGCCAACGGCCCATTGCAAGAGTACGGTCGCGGCGTCGAGATGAATCATGGTGGTGTCTAAAACTTAGGCTTCAACCGTGACAAGCGCATGGTTGACAGTGTTCATCGACACTGGGCCAGCCTGTGTTGCAACAACGATGTCTTCAAGCCGCATTCCCCACTTGCCCGCAATGTAAATGCCTGGCTCGACACTGAATGCATGACCAGCGGCGATAGGTAATGTATTGCCACTGACCATGTATGGCTCTTCG
>CAXNIQ010000028.1:0-11033 GCA_964202465.1 Ilumatobacteraceae bacterium | reverse complement strand
CTATCGCATTCGTGCGTGGCATGCACCAGTTACGACAAAACATTGGGACGACGTGTCATTCCACGGTCGCGCTTTTTTTATTCCAGCAACAATTGTTTCGCTTGGTGTCAACCGACGCGCGAAATAAGTACGCCAACGCCAGCAAACTGCAAGATGCCAGCAACCACAGTAAACACATGCCAGATTTCGTGAAAGCCAAATATCTCCGGTGAAAGCTTTGGCTTTTGCATATAAAACAGCACAGCGCCAACGGTGTACACAATGCCGCCGAGTGCATAGAGCAACAAACTCGTGAAGCCGGCTTGGTGATACGCCCATGGCAAAATCACGAGCGCAGCCCAACCAATAATCAAATACAACGCATGGCCAACACGCTTTGCCTTCCACGTGATCTTGAGACCCATGCCAACTGCTGCAACTACCCAAATTGCGAGCAAGAACGGCACGCCGACTTTGCGTGGCAATGCCATCAAACAAACCGGTGTGTACGAACCAGCAATCAGCACATAGACCATCGCATGATCGAGTTGTTGCATCGTTCGCTGACCTTTTAGTGAGCGAGTAAAAAGGTGGTACGACGCAGACGTCGAGTACAACGCAAGTAGTGAAAGCGCATAAATGCCGACTGCGAAGCGCGCAATTCCTGCTGGCGTAACGAGGGTGAGAATAATGCCGGCGGGAATGGTGACGGCTACTGCGATGGCATGAATGCGCCCTCGCCAACGAGGGCGCCACTTGCCTGTCGAGTGCTGAAACACCGGAATATGTGGCACGAATTCACCTCCTTGATGACAGCGTAACCTTGGCACATGACATATAACTTTGATCGCTTCTTACGGTACGACGAGATGGTCTTGTGGTTGCACGATTTGCAAAAACAATTTCCTGGTCTTGTGGCACTCGAAACATATGGTAAGTCACATAAGGGTCGCGATTTGTGGATAGCAACGGTCACCGATACGTCGACTGGTGCACACAACACCAAGCCAGCTCATTGGATCGATGCCAACATTCACGCCACCGAGGCGACAGGCAGTGTTGCGGCATTGTTCATCTTGGAATACCTCGCCAGCAACTTCAGCAAACACGATCAAGTCACTGAAGCGTTGCGCACTCGCACGTTTTATATCGTCCCCCGAGTCAATCCAGATGGTGCGGAAGACGCGCTTCTAGATCGACCCCTGTATCACCGCTCGAGCGTGCGCTCGTGGCCGTGGCGCGATGGACATCGTTGGCCTGGCCTCAGTGTTGAAGACGTCGACGGCGACGGAACCATTCGTACGATGCGCATTGTTGATGCAGACGGAGCGTGGATGGAGCACAACGAGGATGCTCGCGTGATGGTTGCTGTTGGACCACTGGGTGCGCCTGCCGGAAAAACTCGTTATCGCTTGCTCGATGAAGGCTTGTTAGAGAACTTTGATGGCTTTACGATTCCGATGCCACGCGACCCAAGCGGCCTCGACCTCAATCGCAACTTTCCGGCAGGTTGGGGTACCACGGTGCTTGGCTCGGGCGACCACCCGATGTCAGAACCAGAAGTAGATGCACTTGTGCGCGCCGCTCGCTCACGCACAAATGTGTGTGGCTACAACGCATTCCACACGGCGGGTGGTTTCATGTTGCGCCCATCGAGTACGCGAGCCGATTCGACATTGCCACCGTTTGATATTTGGGTGTTTAACGAACTGGGCAAAGTTGGAGTACAACACACTGGTTATCCGGTGCATTCTGTATACGAAGATCTCACATGGGACAAGAGCGACACCATGAGCGGTGCGGGAGACGACTGGGCATACGAGCACCTCGGTGTGTTTGGTTGGACAACCGAGTTTTGGGATGCGATCTATCACGCAACTGGCGAACACTCGCCAACAGATATTTGGTATGTGGGACCAACACCCGAACAAGATTTGGCAGTGTGTAAATGGAGCGACACACATGCGCCTGGCTCATACACCGCGTGGAAGCAGTTTGATCACCCGCAACTCGGGCAAGTTGAAATTGGTGGTTGCGATTTCTTTCGCACCTGGACAAACGCACCACCATCGAAATTGCGGGATGAAGTCAAGGAGCATGTGCACTTCGCACTCTTTCAAGCGCTTGCTTCACCGCGAATCGAAATCAAACTCGCCGACGCGCAATCGATGGGCGATGGCTTGTGGCGAGTGCGTGTAGGCATTGCCAATACTGGATGGCTTGGTACCGAGATCAGTGCCTGGGCGCACAAGTACAATATTGTGTTGCCGCTCACTGCACAGATTGACGGTGTTGATGTGAACGACATCATTGATGGAGCACCACGAGTGAAGCTTGGTCAACTAGATGGTCGCGTGCGCTTTCGCGTTAGTGGAGATGCAAAAAGTGATGGCACTCCAGATCGCGTGATGCACTCGTGGTTGGTGCGTGGAAAAAAAGGTCAGACAATTTCTTTGACCGCAACGCATCAACGTGCTGGTACTGCTGTTGCTTCGGTGGTCTTGCCATAGCGATGGTGTGACTGCAAGGCTCGCAACATAATAAACAGCGCACTTGGCACAATCACCACGTTGGGTGTTGCCACATATAGATCACCAATCATCAGGCCATAAATACCCCACGACACCGACATGACAACGACCATCACAAATGTGGCTACAGATACGCCAACCAAGTGTGTGGTGCGCGCTGCACGTATTGCTTGCGGCACGATGCCCGTACCGCCAACAACCACCGCAAGTACGCCAAGCACATCGCGAGAGAACACTCCAGAAATAATTGCAATTGAGACAACTGCAGTTTCAACAACAAGCACACGTTGCCAAGAAACTGCGCGATGACGCACTTGCGCGATGATCACCACGCCGAAACCAATGATGGTCATCACGTTTGCGGTAACCACAAGGTAAGTCTGAGCAGCTATGCCATAAACAACCCACAGGATTGACCCGCTCAAACTTTGCATCTGCGAAAAGACGGAAACGCCCTCTACCGTGTTTCGCTGAACCACTCGGAATGCCTGGGGAATCGTGAAAGTAAACGACAAACTGATGCACCACAGGCTGAAAACATCGCGGAAACTCACTTCGCAACCCTAGAGCCTGTGGTTAGCGTAAATGGGGTCATGATCACCACCTACGCCGTCAGCCTGCCGACTAAGAAGTGGTCTGACGAGATTCGGCGTTCATGCACTGACAAAGTTCAAGAGTGGCTCAATCGACAATTTTCTGCCGACAGAATGCCAGCCAATATGCGTATCCGTGTGAGGCAATCGCCGGACGACGAGGTTTTCCGCGCAGAAATTTCCGAAACCTTTAAGGCCACTGGTTCAGGGCGTACAACAACAATTACTATCGCGCCACATCGAGGTCAGTTGGTTTTCGATGTACGCGTGCGACATATCGCCGGAAAAGATTCAATCGTGCCGCGCCGACCTGCCGAAGTTCCGCCAAAAGCACTGCTCCAATTGTGCAGCGAGATTTCCCAATTGCTCGAGGTGTACGACGCCGAGCGTCGAGTGTCACCGGTTGTTCGAATTGTTGCAACAACCGATGACGGGCAAGCACTTGGTGCCGATTCACTCGATGCTCTTTCTCGACGCCTGCCCATCATTATTGAGTACACCATGGGAAAAACAGCTGAGACCTCGCTCACCGCACAGCTTGCACATGACCTGTTGGGTGTTGCACACGTCGCACATGTAACAACACCAGCGGCGCTACAGGCATTTAATGCTTACTGCGGCCCGCAAACTCTCAATGAGCAATACATCACCATCATGTGGCCACAACCCGTGCAACCAATGGTGTTGGCAACGTCCCAACCCAAGCGTGAACACATTGCCGCGATGATTATCGACGCGGCGACCATGCAGCCAGAATTGCCAATTCAGGCACCGCCCCGCACGGCTTTGAATAGACAGCCGGTGGCAGCCACACCAACTGTTGAACGAAAAATCGGCGCAGATGTTGAGTCGCTTAAAACAACCATCGACTTGTTGCACAGACAAATTGATGAGAAACAATTTCATATCGATCAACTGGATGAATTGCTGGCTGAGTCTGATGAACAAAATGACGCACTGGTTGGAGATCTTGAAGAACGCGAAACACAAGTTGACGATTTAGCAGCAGACAACACCCGCTTGCGCGAAAATATTGATGCGATTATTTTGCAAAAACTCGACCTCGAAGCCGAGCTCGATCGCAAAGCACCCGGCGCGATTCCCCGCACCGTGCTTGATGCTGTACATAAAGCTTCCAAAGACTGTCGCAACCTCGTCTTTCTTAAGTCGGCATACGAATCAGCAGATGCGTTGCAAGGACCAGACCCAGTTCGTCTCCTGAGCGATTTAAAGAAACTTGATTTGGTTGTACAGGCATGGAGATCAAACAAGTTTTCTTCGAGCGCGGGCCTCGGTTCATTTATGCGCGACGAATTCAACCTCGACTTCGTGCCAAACATTGCGCGCGACACGGCTCAGAAACATGCGGCGTATTACACGGTCACCTACGAAGGAAAACCGGTGCTGCTCGGTGCGCATTTGCGCCGCGGCAAAAACCGCTCGCTCATTCGTATCTACATGCATGTCGACAATGCCAACAAGACCATCGTTATTGGCAAGATTGACGATCACGGGCCAGACCGAACTAGTTAATTCGGTATCGCTTGCACCACCCCGTAGCATCGGGTCATGACCTCACCGATCTACAAACTTTCCGATAGTTACATCGATCGCCTTGCCGTGCTCGACCCTGGTGCTGCTACCTACATGGGTATTCCTGGCCACGATCACGAGATGACCGACTTCTCGCCTGCTGGTCACGATGCTCGTGCAGCACTTGATCACGATGTGCTGACGCAACTCAATGCGCTGGATGCTTCTGCAGATGCAGATCGACTGGCAGCAGGTGTACTTCGCGAGTCGCTCGAGATGGGCACGCTTGAATATGCAGCGAATGAACATTTGCGTTCGATTCGTGTGATCGCAGGCGACGTCGACGCTGGTCGCTCAATCTTTGACTTGATGCCAACCGATACGGCCGAGCAATGGTCGGTAATCGCAGAACGCATGTCGCAAGTGCCGCGTGCATTTGCTGGCATGCGCGAGTCGTGGGCGCTCGGTGCCCAACGCGGCGCAATCGCTCAACGCCGACAAGTGCTTGCATCGGCAGAACAACTGGGCGCTTGGGCTGGCCGCAGCGCTGCACCAGCATTTTTTGAACAGTTCGTCGAAGGTGCTGCCTCGGTTGTCGGTGCGCCAATCGATCAACTGCGCACAGTTGCAAAGGCGGCTTCAAAGGCACTCGGCGAGACATCCGACTACTTGCGCAATGACTACGCACCAATTGCCGATGCACGTGATGGCGTCGGTGCAGATCGCCACGCTCTTGCTCGACGCCGCTTCATGGGCATGAATGTTGAAGCCAAAGACGCGTACGAGTGGGGCTGGGGCGAAGTAGAACGTCTCGATGCCGAGATGGCGCGCGTGGCACAAGAGATCCAGCCAGGTGCATCGCTTGCCGAAGTACGTCACCTACTCGACACTGACCCTGCTCGATCAATTGTTGGTGAAGATGGATTGCGCGATTGGCTACAAGAAATCATGGATGACGCAATGAAATTTCTCATTGACGAAGATCACTTCACGATTCCAAAATCCATTCAGCGAGTTGAGGCGATGATCTCTCCTCCTGGTGGCGCAGCAGCGATGTATTACACGGGACCAAGTGAAGACTTGAGTCGTCCAGGTCGTACGTGGTATCCAACTAATGGTCGCACGGTATTTCCGCGCTGGAGCGAACCGACAACGGCATATCACGAAGGCGTGCCAGGCCATCACCTGCAAGTTGCGATTGCCACAATCAATTCTGAGAAGCTCTCGCGTTTCCAACGAAACACTTTTGTGTCTGGTCATGGCGAAGGTTGGGCGCTCTATGCCGAGAGACTCATGGACGAGTTTGGATTCTTCGCCAATCCCGAGTATCGCCTTGGATATTTATATGCACAGGCATTTCGCGCAGCACGCGTAGTTATCGACATCGGTATGCATTGTGGATTCACTATTCCTCAGTCGTGGCCTTGGCACCCAGGTGAGGCGTGGACACCAGAGCTGATGCTCGAATTCTTGAGTGCTCGATCATCGAGCGATGATGAGTTCAATCGTTCAGAAATCAACCGCTATTTGGGCTGGCCTGGTCAGGCTATTTCGTACAAGCTCGGCGAGCGAGTGTGGCTCGACTTGCGAGATGATGCTCGCAAAAAGCACGGCTCGGCATTTGACTTGCGCAAATGGCACGCCCACGGACTCGACTTGGGCAACCTTGGTCTTGACTTGCTTAAGACCGAAATGGCCCGCTTCTAGTTTTTGCTACGGCACCACGACGTGAAAACCGTCGATATCACCCGTGAAGGCGTAGGGGAATTTGAGTCCTACAACACCTTTCCAATATTCGTCATCCGTAATGATGTACACATTTGACTTATCAAGAGTGCCGTGTAGAAATCCATCGTGAAGCCTGCCCGCGTATTGAGCTGCATCTTCCAAATTGATCCGTGCGAAGTACACGGCGTTAGTACCCATCTTGTGTCGTGATGCAAAATCCGCAATCAACATCCACCGACCCTCAACATCGTTAATCAGCAATGGAAGCGCGATGATGTTGTTGTGTGTTCGGGCAAGTTCTTCCCATCGGGGATCCTGCATTGGTGAAACCCACTGTGGTGCGTTAGTAAACCGATGGCGCACAGTTGTGACAGCTTGGGCAGAATCGACAATCTGAAACAGTAGACAGCCCGCCAACACGACGGTTGCCAATTTCCTATTGAACAAGCGGCACGCAGCCACTATCACGACCACTACTAACAAATAATAAGCCGGCCAAATGTAACGACCGTGGGTGTGAAACGTCTGTGTAAATTGCTTAAACAGCGGAACAAGTGGATACACAAAGAATGTATAACGCCCGATGCCTGGCCTAAATGTCATTGAGTAAGCGGCAAGAGTCGCGACCACCAAGTACAAAACACGATGACGACCGCGTGACTCGCCGCTCTTTGCGACGAGCGTCTCAAAACTGAACTGAATAATAAACATTGCGAGCATCACAAACATCAGAAACGAAAACACTTGGGTCGACAGAACAATCCAGCCAGCAGAGATAACTAATGCTGCTCCGATTGCTGTAGCGACTTGTGAAACCAAAAAGTTGGGAAACTTCGTAGCAATGCGGTGATACACCCAAATCAAAGTGACCATGCTTGCAAGCAAAATTATTCCGCTCCCCAAAAAACTGAAGCCCTCGACGTCACCACGCAATTCCTGTTGGTCAGAGAGAAAATGCGACCACGTTCCCGAGAACGACGTTTGTATATCAATCAGCGAAAGCGGCTGCCACCTAAACCAGTACGGAAAACTCGAGTCGGTGACATCTGAACTGCCTGTAAACAAATTGGATCCGAGTGCGACATAGCCACCCACGATGAGAGTAGAGATTGATGCAACGGCAACAACCACAAAGTGCTTCACCACCACCGAACGAGATCCATCCTCATGCCGCAAGTAGTGAACCAACTTTGCGATCCAGATTGCTGCAACCATCGGAATAAAATATGCCTGGATCAAAATAGTGCAGACCAAAAGCAGCGCCCACCACCACGATCTGAGTTCCTTTGTGAAGTACAGGTTGAGCGCACCAAGAATCAAAAAATGACTGACGAGTGCAATATGTCCGTATCCATCGTGAACCAAGCGATACATGAGCACGGGTGACAGAGCAATAAAGACTGACCCGAGTGCGATTTGAAATTGGTCTGTCAAGAAATGGCTCAACAAGCGCGCCATGAGATACGTCTGCAGAACGAAACAAATAAGTATCCAGAGTCCCAAATACTGAAATGTCGACGGTAGCAAAAAGTTGAACGGTTTCAAGATGAAAGCGGCAAGTGGTATCGAGTCAGTGAAAGCAATCGAGCTCGACATATCCAGCCCAAGCTTTGGATTCAATCCGAGTGGCCACTGTAGTAGTGCAGTGTGTCGAAAGAACTCCCACCCCAGGTAATGAGTTGCCGAGTCGCCGATCATCAACCAGTCGCGAGATGTTGGGTCAACAATTTTTCCGCCGGTGACGTAGACAAAAATCAACAAACCAATCAGTAGCGAATACCTTCGCTGCACAGACTTGCTCTTCAACACTCCCGCATTCTACGGAACTACGACAACCTTTGTGCCAAGCGTGGCCCACTGATAAATGAACCGTGCGTCTTGTGTGCTCGAGCGCAAGCAGCCGCTTCCATTAAATGTTCCAAGTGCTTCTACCGTTTGCATTGGCTTGCCATTTTTTGTTGGAATTTCGTGGAAGCCGACATTGCCCCCGTTGCGACCAATTGCAAATCGTGTCATGTATCGAAACGTAACGCCAGCAAACTCTGGGCTATACGAAGCAGGAGATTTACTAAATACTTCAAATGTCCCTTTGCCCGGTTGGCCAAGCATGCCTGACACCAGAAATGTGCGAATCACGTCATTGTCAGCATTGATGACCCATACGCGTTGCTGACGATTGGCATACACGATGCGCCGACCAGTTCCTGATTTGATTGGCACTGGTACAACTTCGACGACAACAGTCTCGCCTGTTGTTGGAATTGTCGTTGATGTGGTCGTGTCATTTGTGCCTGTACTGGCTGATACAGCACTCGCGCTTCCCATAATCGAGAGCGCGAACACTGACGCTGCAATGACTCGCTTCATTGGGCTTCCGCCAAAATTGCACGCGAAGCAGATGCTCCGATCCGGCTTGCCCCAGCATCAATCATCGCTATTGCATCGGCGTAGGTTCGAATGCCGCCGCTCGCCTTGACGCCAATTGTTTCCCCGACTGTTCGTCTCATTAATTGCACAGCCGCTATTGATGCACCACCAGATTTATGAAAACCGGTTGAAGTCTTGACAAAGTCGGCGCCACCTTGCACCGCTGCCCTGCACACCGCTGCAATCTGTTCGTCATTCCACAACGCAGATTAGATGATCACTTTGAGAATGACGTCGGATGTGATAGCCGAGCGCACTGCCGACACTTCACCAGTTATTGCAGACCAAATGGCACTACTCACCAATGCCAAGTTGACCACCATGTCAATCTCGTTGGCGCCATGCTCACACGCCTGTTTCGCCTCGACAGCTTTTGTCTCAGGGCTGTGTGCACCAGATGGAAATCCAACGACAGCAGCCGTTTTGATAGACGATGGCAAGAGACCTTTGGCCAGGGGCAAGAGTGAAGGCGAAATGCAGATAGCCCCAACCTGGAGGTCAATTGCCTCGGCACACAAACGCTCGACGTCGGCCATGGTCGCCTCTGGGGCAAGCAGCGTGTGATCGATCATTTGAGCAAGCTTTCGCGCTTCCATTACCTACACCCTATTGCCATGTGCGCAATGGGTGCATCGCAGACTACGGTTCTTGGCGACATGGCTACGTTGCGATTCAGTTTTGGCACAATGGGTTCGGGCAAAAGCACCCTTGCACTGCAGATCCATCACAATCTGTCGTCGCGCGGCGTGCCTGGTTTGTTGCTCACCAAACTCGACCGCGATGGTTCGCAAGTCACAAGCCGACTTGGTGTTTCAGCTCCTGCAATTGAAATGAGTCCGGGGCTTAACCTTGTCAAACTTGCTCAGTCGCATATGCCGATTTCGTTTATCGTCTGCGACGAAGCGCAGTTCTACACGCTCGAGCAATGTGATCAGCTTGCCCAGATTGTTGACGAACTGAATGTTGATGTCTTCGCATTTGGCCTGATCACCGATTTTCGCGGATTACTTTTTGAGGGAACAAAGCGCATGCTCGAAATCGCCGACCAGCGCGTCGAGATGCAAGTAGAAGCGAGATGTTGGTGTGGTGAGCGCGCCAATAACAATGCTCGCTTAGTCAACGGACAGATCGTGTATGAAGGAGAAACAGTCGTTGTTGGCGACACCGACAAAACCACAAGTGAGCCACTCTTTGGTGACGATGTGCGCTACGAGTTGTTGTGCCGCAAGCACTACATTGCTGGCAATATGGGTCCTACTACTGCGTAGTCGCTGTGCGCACACTGCGTGCGTGAACAAGTTGCACAACCGCCAAAATTATTCCGATCCCAATAATGTTGCCAATCAAGTCACTAGCTTGACGTGCTCGCAAATCAGTAAACCACGGTTGAGCAATCTCCACAAAAATTGTCCATGTTGCAAGCAAAGCAAGCGCAACCAATCGATTTCGATGCGTGGTCCACGCAATAACTACCAGCACTGCACAAGCCCCCCAAATGACTGCATGCAAGTCGGCGTCACCCGATGGTCTGTTATTCATCACCGATGTAGTCGCATCGTGATTCACCCGCAAGAAAAAGTTGACGATGTTCGTCCACCATTTGATTGCTGCGTCCAACCACATCAACGCAGTCGCGCAGACGATTGCAACAAAGGAAATAATTTTCTGCAAGCGGTGCACTACTACCCCAAACGGATAGCGCGTTTTACAGGACGGTCCCAGCCAGGTTGCCCTGTTGGTTTTGGGCTTGGCCATAAGCCAGGGCCCATCTCGACCATGCCATGGTGTGCGCCGTATTCGCCGAGCAAGTTGAGAAATGGATCTGCTGGAAACGCTTCGGCTCCGCGCACACCAGTATTTTTCCAACTTCCGTTGCTCAACAGTTCAAGTGCAACTACTGGACAGATTGCGGTTTGCCACAACACTGCTTGTGAACCCCAGTCGCGCATTGTCGTCTCGTTGTCGGCAACGTGATACAGATAAATCTCGCGTGGCTTGCCGTCGTAGGTGCCGCGAACCCACGTGCCGGCACAGGTTTTTCCGTGCATTAAGTGACCAAGTTTTGCGGGGTTTGGCAAAACTGCAGCCAGTACGTCACGAGGCGACACCGAAACGTCGCCTACTCGTACATGCTCTTTGCTGTCGAGGCCTAAGTACGCAAACGTTTTGAGCCAGTCGATAAATTCGGCGCCGAGGCTGTATTTAAATGTGACGCGTTTGCAATCAATCTCGCGAGGAATCA
>CAXNIQ010000027.1:0-11064 GCA_964202465.1 Ilumatobacteraceae bacterium | reverse complement strand
GTTATCGCTCCATTCGGCGCACCACAAAGTGGCCCTGCATGGGGCTCTCCATCAATCTTGGGCCTGTGTTTACTTGTCGGCTTGTTTTCCAACGCGCTCGGATACGGAATTGAGCAATCGATCATGCGCAAAATTCCTGTGCGCAGATTTTCTGTATTGCTGGCATTACTGCCCGTCACCGCCGTTGTGTTTGGATTTTTCTTCCTTGACCAGACACCAACCTTCATCGATCTGATTGGCATTGCATTCGTATTAACAGGAGTGATTGTGCAGCAGCGCGACACACTGACGCCCACAAGCGAATCTGCCTAAAGCATTGACGTTTACTACCGATCACTTTCGGTAGAATGTAATTTAAGCGGGCGAGGAGAATCCTTCAGCATGCGCGTACCCCCAAAAACTAAGACGATAAGTGCGGTTGGCATTATTGCCATCAGCCTGATTACCACGATGCTGCCGATCACTCCTGCGCGCGCCGATGACGGTTTGTTGCCCAATGCAATTGTGATCAATGGACGTGGAAACGGACATGGACGCGGCATGAGCCAATACGGTGCGTACGGATGGGCCACGGGTGGCTCGACCTGGGATCAGATTCTCAACTTTTATTATGGCGGCCCAACGGGAAACACCATTGGCGCTCTCGCCGACCCAGGTCAAGAAATGACTACGCATCTTTCGGCGATGAACGACAAAGCAACGTCGGTTGTTGCCGACGCCAGCAATGCAATTTTTGTGCAAGATCCGACTCCTGGTCGGTTGTGGACATCGCTTGTGGCAATCGAAATTTCACAACGTGTGTATCGCGTGTGGGGTTCAATGGAGCGCAAATGCGCAGGATCTACTGACCCAGCAACCGAAGGCTTCACGTTGATTGCCGATGTGCCGACGGTTGCGTCGTTTACCACGACCGTTGGTGCAGACCCTGCCGCCGGCACAACTGCAGTCATCGGCTTGTGCGAGCCACGCACAAGCAGCAAAAACAAGATCCGCTATTACCGCGGAGAAATTCGTGCTGTCAACAACTTGAGTGGCGCTAATCGAACCATCAATGCAACCAGCATTGAAAGCTATTTGCGCGGCGTCGTGCCGCGCGAGTCGCCAGCCGAATGGGGCAATGCAGCAGGTGGCTTGGGCATGCATGCATTGCGCGCGCAAGCAGTTGCTGCCCGCTCATACTCGGCAACCGAAAATAGATACGCAGGCCTGGCTCGCACTTGCGACTCGCAAGACTGTCAGGTTTATGGCGGCAGCGCTTTGCGTGAGTCTGTCAATGGCGCAATTGTTGCTCTAGAGCATCCGCTTACCGATCAAGCCATAGCCGAAACTTCCGGAGTCGTGATCGTGCAGCCCAATGGCAAACCATCACGCACAGAGTTCACCTCGAGCAACGGCGGTCGCACCGCAGGCGGAACTTTTCCTGCCCAAGTTGACCCGGGTGATCTTGCAAGCGATCCAGTCAACAACTTGTTGGTCTGGACGCGCATCATTTCTGCAGCACAATTAACGGCAAAATATCCCCAGATTGGCACGCTCACCTCAGTTGTTACCACGCACGACGGTCTTGGCGGAGACTGGAATGGCTACGCAACATCGGTTGCTATCAATGGCACTGCATCAACAGTCACAATAAAGGGCTACGACTTCAAGTCCATCTTTGATCTACCTGCTCCGTGGTTTGAAACTTCTTCTATCTATGGCGCAGCATTTGATGCCGGCCCAGTTGGCGCAATGTTGTTTATCGGAGACTCGGTTGGTGAAAGCATTGCTAGCGCTGTGGCTTCGGTTGTCACACCTGCTTACCCAACAATGAACTATCAGGCGCTCAGCAATCGCTGCCTTGTTGGTCCAAGCTGCGTCGCGGCTGCCTCAGGTGCACCAGATGCTCCAGCAATTATCAACGCTCTTACACCAGAGCAATACCCAAGCGTCGCGATTATTCAACTTGGCTACAACGACGACCCAAACACCTATCAATCAGATGTCGATCAGGTAGTCAATGCACTTAACGCACGCGGTGTGCAACGAATTGTGTTTATCAATCTCTCCACTCGTCGCACATCTCGCAACTATGCGCTCTCCAACGCCGTTCTGGCAAGCGCAACGACTACATATCCAAACGTCTCGGTGCTCGACTGGAATGCGGCATCGAGTGCGCCAGCGCAAAACCGATGGTTCAGTGATGATGTGCACCTGACGGGTACTGGACGAAGCGAATTCACACTGTTTATTCGCAATCAACTTGATGCATTGCGCGCGCAAAACCTCATCACCAACGGAGTAGCAACCGTATTGCCTCTTGGTGTGCCGATGGCAAAGGGAGATCGTGGCGAAAACGTCAAGATGTTGCAAACCGCACTCAACGCATACTTTAAATTGCCAAAGAAAAAACGCATTGCTGTCGATGGCGTGCTCGGTAAAGGCACAGTCGCTCTCATTACATCTCTCGAAACCACTGCTGCCCTACCAGTAGACGGCATTGCAGACGAAGCCGTGTTGGCTGTGTTGGGCATTGACCCAGCAAAGATCGTTCTCTCTTCTGGCACAAAGCACGCGACTGTTGCGACCGCCCAAACCGCTCTAGCCAGAGTGCTCAAAGTTAAGTTGCGAGCCGACGGCAACTATGGTGCTGGCACTACCCGCTTGGTCAAACGCTTTCAGAAGAGCGTTGGCGTTAAACAAACAGGCACCATTAATCGCCTGACCTGGCAGGCGCTTCTCAGCGCTTCAATGCAGAAGTAAAACGCTCTTCCCACGCCTCAGTGCTCACCATTGTCGGATAAGCAGCACGATATTCGCGCTTCAGTCGCTTATACGACGTAGCGATAGCAAAGATTGACTTGACAACTTCGCGCAACAGTTTGAAAAATCTTTTCGTGTCACGCTCTACGGTGTAGCCGTCTGCAATGCGGTCGTGGCGATACAAAATCCGATTGCGCAGTGTGGCAACACCAACTGCACGAGCATCTATTGGGCCAACGCCATACTTTTTGAGGCGCAGAGGTTTTGGAATGATGTAGCCACCCACCAGTACTACCGCAAACAAAAATCCAAATGCGCGCAACGCCTTGTGACGTGGTTGGCGCGGCGTGATTGCCGCCAACTCGGCCGACAGAGGTGCTGGCTTTTCTTCAGCACACACCCGCAACTCGTCGTGCAGTGCAGCGTGATCAATCTTCATCCATTCGCCAGGACCAGCCAAGTACGCGTTAAGTCCACGCAACATGTATTCGGTTGATGCATAGCGCATCGAAAAGAGGTTGCGGAAACCAAATGACGAAAATCGATACGCCAAGTTCCACCACGTGTGCTTGTCAAACACCAGCGTGTCGACAAGAGCCAAGTTGCGCGACTCATAAAACAACGACGACGGATTGTTTTTCAACCCAAAGTCGGCGTGCCACACGATCACACCATTAAGCGTGATTGAGTGCTTTCCCGTATGCATGAGACCAAACGCAACGTCGTCGCCGCGCACAAATACGGGCAGGGGGTTTTCGTTGGTGATGGTGATTGGAAACGCGGTGTACCACCACGCCGTGTAGTCAAACGGCACTTCTGGTGCATCTTGCAACGCCACAGTACGATCACGCATATCGTCTTCGCGACCTAGGGCTTGCAATGGATAAATAGAGCGCCATGAATACTGTGAGCCAGCTTCAAACTGTAACCACGGCCGTTCTTCAGAAAGCATGGCCCCATGAACACACAGCCGAGCGTCTTTGGCGTATGCAAACAGCGACATCGTGCGCACAATCGCTTCAGGCTCGAGCGTGATGTCGTCGTCCATGAACAACACGTGTGTTGCCCAACCAACCTTACGAAGTTCGATCAGACCGCGTGCAAAACCACCGGCGCCACCTAGGTTGCCATTTGGCAAGACCGTCAAAGTTCCATCAATAGTTGCGTCTGCTGCCGCATCAAACGTCACATTCTGCGCATTATCCACGACGAGCACTCGAACTTTTCCATTGAGAGCATCCGAGTTGCGCACCAAATCAAGCACGTTGTGCACGGTCTTGCGCACATACTCTTGGCGATTGAATGTGGTGATCGACAACGACATGCGCACTTCGTGTCGTGGAGCATCGTTTGTAATCCACTCTCCGCCCGTCATGCACACTTCGCCACCAATGGAACGCACACGCACGTAATAGGTGCCGTCGGTCGACGTCTGTAGATCGGGCACGCTGAGCGTCACACTTGATGGAGAACCTTCGCCGCGCGGCAATTGTGCCGTTGCCACAACCGACTCTTTCTTGCCATCTACCACTACAACTTCGACAACACCCTCGCCAGAGGCGCGCACGCTGACACACAAGTTGTTGACGTGACTCACTCGGCGCCAACGGCCGGCGGCAAACACACCGAACGTTGTATCGAAGCTGAGTGTGCCACCGTCTGCAAGCACTGCGCCGTTGTCGACTATTCGCACATCACCGCTCGTGCGCGCATACAACAGTGGCTCTGGCGTTGACGACGTCGGCAACACAAGACGCTGCAACAAGTTTGATGTTTGCATCAGTGCTTTGCCCCGCCCAATGGGTCGGTAAAAAATGGCGGAATATCGGTGCCGTCGTCAAGTGCCTGCAACATTGCCGTCGCTGCAGCCAATGCTTCGTGAATAGTGACGTCCATGTCGAGATAACGATAGGTGCCGAGCCGACCTAGGAAAGTGACACCCTGTTGGGCGCGAGCCTGATGCACATAATTGACAAGCTGATCGGTCTCTTTCACCAACCGAATCGGGTAATACGGTGTGTCGTTGTCGCCACAGAGTCGCGAAAACTCGGTGTAGGTCACAGTCTTGTCATGGCTTTCCCATGGCGCAAAATGTTTGTGTTCGGTAATGCGCGTGTACGGCACTTGCTCGTCGCAGTAATTCAGTACTGGACAACCCTGAAAATCTCCTTCAGAAACATGTTGCTCGAAATCGAGTGTGCGATACGCGAGTCTTCCGTGTTCAAAACCAAAATATGCATCAATCGGTCCAGTCCACACAACGTGGTCATATCTGCTCGAATCTGCTCGCTCAAAACGCGTCGACAAATGCACAGTGATGTTCGGGTGATCAAGAATTGCTTGCACAATCGGCGTGTATCCGTGCTCGGGGATTCCTTGGTGCGGATGATTGAAGTATGAATCATCTGCAGTAAACCGAAGAGGCAGCCGTGCCAGGATGCTCGCTGGCAACTCGGTTGGGTCGACACCCCACTGCTTTTTGGTGTAGCCCGCAAAAAATGCGTCGTACAGTTCGCGACCCACAAATCGCAATCCTTGATCTTCAAACGAAACAGGATCGGTGATTGTTGAATCTGCTTTTGTTGCAATAAATGCTTCGGCTTCGGCTGGCGAAAAATTGGTGCCAAAAAATTCGTTGATCAGTGTCAGGTTCATTGGCATCTGAAATGCTTTCTCGCCCACCATTGCCCGCACCCTGTGGCGATATGGCATCATCACCCCAAAGCGGTTGATGAACTGCCACACATGTTCGTGCTGCGTATGAAAGATGTGCGGGCCATAGGTGTGCACCATGACGCCCGTTTCGTGGCGCTCGGTATGACAGTTGCCAGCCACGTGATCGCGGGTGTCAAAAACGGTTGCGCTATGGCCTGCCTCGGCTAGTTGCCTGGCCACTACAGCACCTGAAAAGCCTGCGCCAACGATGGCAAATGATCGTGCTAGCACGCCTCAAATACTACGCAATTAGTGCGAGAGCCAAGGTGCACACAGGCCATCCAGATCGCGTACTTCGATGCGATCACGGTTGGCATATGTCACTTGGTTGCTTGGATCCACGCGTAATTTGAATGTGCGGAATTCCATTTCTGTTGTATCGATTGCAAGAATCCGACCAATCAACGACTCGCCGAGGTTCAGTAGCAACTTGATCGTCTCAAGCGCCTGAATCGATCCAACAATGCCTGGCAATACGCCAAGCACACCTGCTTCGGCACAACTTGGAGCAAGCTCGGCTGGAGGAGGCTCTGGCACCATGTCGCGATATGTCGGACCATTCATTGGATCAAACACCGTGACCATGCCTTCAAATCGAAAAATCGATCCGTGCACAACTGGTATGCCAAGTTTGACGCTGGCATCATTGAGCACATACCGACTTGGAAAGTTGTCGGCGCCGTCCACGATCACGTCGTATCCAGCAATGATGTCCATGATGTTGCTTGCGTCTAACCGCGTGTCATAAGTAACTACATCAACATCTGGGTTGAGCATCGTCAGTGTCTTTTTTGCAGAGTCAACCTTGCGATCGCCGATGCGATCAATGTTGTGCAAGATTTGGCGCTGCAAGTTACTTGCATCTACCTCGTCCATGTCGACAATGCCGATTGTGCCCACTCCAGCAGCAGCCAAATACAAGGCTGCTGGGCTTCCGAGCCCGCCGGCACCGAGCAAAAGCACTTTGCTAGCGAGCAATTTCGCCTGACCTTCCACGCCTACTTCGGGCAGCGAGATGTGGCGCTGATAGCGATTGCGCTGCTCAGCCGTCAACGAAGCAGGAGTGCTCCACTGTCGGCCTTCGTCTTTCCATTTGCCAAAGCCGCCGGCCATCGACACCACGTTGGTGTAACCAAGTTCTTGCAAAGTCTTTGCAGCGAACGCACTGCGTACTCCACCTGCGCAATAGACAACGATCGGAGCGTCCTTATCGGTGATCTTGCTCTCAATTTGGGCCTCGAGGTGACCACGCGGAATGTGAATCGACAACGGCAGGGTGCCTTGCTCAAACTCGTCTGGCTCGCGCACATCGAGCGCCAATGTGGCACCCGCCGCCAAGCGCGCTGCAGCATCGGCAGTATCCACCTCGACAATTTGTGATTTTGCTTGTGCAAGTAGGTCTCTAAAACCAGCCATATAGGTGACAAATCCTCCGCCTAATACCCTACCGTTCTAGTCGGGTTTTAACGACTAGGCCTTCCCCAGAGATTTGCTGCGCATGCACGGCAGCACTTTTGAGCCATTGCCGCACACACGTGGGCATGAACGAACTCCGTCTAGAAAAAACTCTTGTCGTGGTGCCATGGATCGACCCGATTGTCGACGAGGTCGGGTTCGATGTTTTTTCGAGGTACGCCGAAATGTTCTGGCTTCCGATAATGGGACCAAGCGCGCTGTGGATACTTCGACGCATCGTGATGGGCTTCGCCGAATTTCCTGGCGGCTACGAAATGGACACGGAAGAAATCGCACTTGCAGTCGGGCTCTCATTCACCCAGGGTGCCAACTGTCCATTTACGCGCGCGCTTCGTCGGTGTCAGTGGTTTGGCGCAGCACAAAGCGTGCAAGGCGGTTTGGCAGTGCGCATCAAACTGCCACCGGTCTCACGCCGACAAATTCAACGCTTCCCCGCTGGACTCAAGCAGTCGCTTGCCACATGGCCGATCGACACCACCGATCGACAACACTACATTCAGCGAGCAAAACTTATTGCGCACGCGTTGATCACAACAGGTGATGACTCAGAATTGCTCGAGTCACGCCTTACGCGGATCGGAATTCCAGCTGGGATTGCGGCTCGCGTGGCTGGTGAGTTGATCGACCAAGCCATGGCACAAAGTTCTCCATAAACGCCCAACTTGTGCGGTGTAGCGCCGACGGTCCATACCCCTGCAGCGCCGTGCGATGTTTTGGGCACGGATATCCCTTGTTGGTTTCAAAACTCCAGAGCGAATAGTCGGTTGCGTACTCGCGCATCATCCTGTCTCGTGAAACTTTTGCCAACACCGATGCAGCCGACACCGACAACACAGAGGCATCGGCTTTTACTTGAGTAATCACGTTGCCAATATGTGGTGACACAAAGTCCCAACGACCGTCAATCACCGCAATTGCCTCGCTCACATCTATCTGTTTCGCCAAACTTTCAATCGCCCGTTTTGTTGCGAGCCGTTGAGCAGCATTCATTCCCAATGCATCGCACTCTGCATGTGTCACGAAACCAATCGACCAAGCAGCACATGTTTCGGCCACGTGATCGAACATCTCTTCGCGACGAATTTCAGATAACTGTTTGGAGTCGCGCACACCGCCCATTAACACACAAGCATTGTCGCTTGCAATCACGTCTCGCGACAGCACAGCCGCACCGATCATCAAAGGTCCAGCCCACGCACCTTTGCCCACCTCGTCAAGTCCAATAACAATCGAAGAGCCTTTGCGCAACAGTGTGCGCTCAAGTCGAGTCGTTGGCGCGTCTTTCACTGCAACAAAACTTGCACAGTTCCGCCTACAAACTCGCCGACACGCCACCATGCACCGCTTTCCAACAATGTCCCAGCCGTCTTTGCATCGACTGCTGCAAGTAATCCGCCAGAGGTTTGTGGGTCAAAGCACAGCGCTGCAGCTGTTTCGTTCTGCGTAGTATCAACAAAATTTCCCACGACATAGTCGCGATTACGAGGGTCGCCACCCGTGCGCACTCCACGCTCCGCCGACTCTCTTGCACCTGGGTATGCCTGCAACGTGGCGGCCTCAATGACAAGCGCAACCGCGCTTCGATCGGCCATTTCCCAACCATGCCCCGCGAGTCCGTATCCCGTCACATCAGTTACCGCGTGCACTCCATCACCCAAACGTTGTAGTTGCTCCGATGCGGCACGATTCAATGTGCGCATTCCAACAATCGCCGCTGCTTTATCAGTCTCGGTTCCGCCAGCAAGAGCAAGGCCGGTGCCGAGCGGCTTCGACATCACCGCAACATCGCCAACCCGTGCCCCACTTTTGCGAAAAATATGTTTTGGATTGACGACACCCTGTACGGCAAGCCCAAAGATCGGCTCAGGGTTGCGAATGGTGTGTCCGCCAGCCACGCTTCCGCCAGCCTCTGCAACCACCTGTGCTGCTGCTTGAAAAATCTGGGCAATCGCAGATGGTGGAAAATGTTCTGGAAAAGCAGCAATGTTGACAGCCATAATCACGCGACCTCCCATGGCAAACACATCGCTGCATGCGTTGGCTGCAGCAATTGCCCCAAAGTCACTTGGGTCGTCAACAAGTGGCGGAAAAAAATCTGTCGTACTCACTAACGCCACATCATCCGACACCTGATACACGGCAGCATCATCAAATGGCGCAAGGCCAACCAAGAGCGAAGGATCAAGCGATGGTGGAAAATCACTGACCAAGTTGGCAAGCAATGATGCTCCCCACTTTGCTGCACATCCACCACACGACGTCCACTCGGTCAGACGCAGTGGCGAATTACTCGGCGAATTAATCGGTGAAGTGCTCGGCGAATTGCTCACTAGACAAATCCTAGAAGCAGCGTTTCACCAGTTGCCTCTACAGAAGTCCACGTCGGATCACACTTGCCTGCGGTCAACTTTATTCCAGCAGGTCCAGCAACTTCCCACAGCAATGCAGGCTTTTCGCCATGCCAACGAATGCCAAAGCTCACTGTGTGCAGTGGGCCAACTGCCACACGGTGACACTCAAGATTTGCCCCAAGCCACAGTCTTGGTATTCCGCGACCAAATATCTGCACCGAACCATCTCGCTGCAACGCCACCATCTTTTCTTCAATCCAAGCAATTGCCCGAATGTCGGTTGGCATCACGTTTGGCGGTTCGGCGCTCTCACTCAAGCGCAACTGTGCAGTAGCCACATCGTCGGCTGCACGATGCTCGCCGATCCGGTGAAAAACAAATTGTGCTGCGAACAATGCGCGTTCTACGTCCCACGGCAATGGAGACGCCTTCTTATTTTCCTTCAGCAATGTCTCGACACATTGTGCAAGTCGCGCTGCGTGATCAAGGTGATGTCGAGATGCCTCGCTGGTAAGTTTTTCGCCCATCCGCAACAATTCGTGGAGCGTCAAAATATATGCAACCGAATCATTGGCGACATTGTTTGTCGCACCATGACCCCACCCTTGCAGTTCATGTCCGCTCAACACCAAGGCATCGCTGCGCAAACGTGCCACAAGAGGGGCAACGGCTCCCTCCGGAACGATTACGTAACCAGCCTGTTCAACCGCCTTCAGCCAGCCTTTTTGCAGTTGCTCGAAAGACGGCAATCGCTCAACATCAACATCGGCCACCAGATTATTTGGCGCGCGTAACGCAACGCGCAACATGCTGCCGTGCGCAACGGGAAACACCACGCTGCCAGTTGGCAACTCGATACCTTGGGCACCACGCGGGCTTGGGGTGCGAGACGAAATGAGATCGGGACGAGTAAAAGCAACAGCAATTGGGAGCGTCGATTCGTTGCTGATCTCGATCACCACAAGACCGCCTGCATCAGCAACGGCATATACGCGCGCAATTGCGTCACCACCAGGTATTCGCACGCGAGTTTCTACAACGGGAACACCTGCGCGACGAGTTTGGCGCACACTTGGCTCGGTTGATGGGTCATGCCAGCGGTCATCTGCTGCAATGTGCCAATCAAGTACGCAAGATTCGTCGTTTAAGCGAACAGAGCCTCGCTCGTTGACAACTGCATTCCAGCCTCCACCTCGCACACCCAACACATGTGCTGCTGGTCGCACCCGAGCACTGAGCGAAATCGAGGAAATAACACCTTGCGTGTTTGACATTATTCAGACCTATTCGATCTCGACATCAACGCCCGCAGAGCATCCTCGGCGCTTTGTGTTCCTTCGCACACAAGTGCTACTTGTTCGGCAATTGGCATCTCTACACCGTGTTGCTGAGCCAACTTCACAACAGCCGACGAGCTCTTGACGCCCTCGGCCACCATGTTCATCGAGTTTACGATGTCAGAGATCGATTCACCTTTCCCCAGTCGCACTCCAACTTGGGTATTGCGACTCTGCATAGAAGCACATGTGGCCATGATGTCGCCCATGCCTGCTAGGCCAGCGAATGTGGCTGGATGCGCGCCAAGAGCAACGCCAAGACGCGACATTTCGGCAAGCCCACGAGTCACCAGAGTTGCTTTTGTATTGTCGCCAAATCCAAAGCCTTGTGAAATTCCTGCTGCAATTGCGATCACGTTTTTCACGACGCCACCAACTTCACATCCAACAACATCTCGATTCGTGTAGAGCCGAAATGCAGGACGCGAAAACAGTTCTTGCAG
>CAXNIQ010000026.1:0-11208 GCA_964202465.1 Ilumatobacteraceae bacterium | reverse complement strand
ACTTCGTATGCCATCGCGCACAAGGATATAACAAACAAGCCTTTACGCAGATGTTTGCACTAGCGTTGAGATGTGGCAAGAGTCCTTTCCTGTATCCAGCCAACTGGCGAAGTCCACCTTGGCAACTACTTAGGGGCCCTGCGCAATTGGGTTTCAGGCCAACACACGCACGATGTCTTTCATGGCATCGTTGATTTACACGCTCTCACCATCACGGAAACGCCTGGTGTGTTGGGTAAACAGACTCTTCAACTTGCCGCAATTCTGTTTGCCGTTGGCCTCGACCCGCAAGTTGCAACAGTTTTTGTCCAAAGCCATATTCCCGAGCACAGCCAATTGGGCTGGATTATGGAGTGCTCAGTGAGTTTCGGCGAGCTGAGTCGCATGACCCAATTTAAGGACAAGTCGGCCAAACGAGAAGCAGACTTCGTTTCCGCTGGACTCTTCACCTACCCCGCTCTGCAAGCTGCAGATATCTTGTTGTATGACGCCACAGAAGTTCCGGTTGGCGATGATCAACGCCAACATATCGAAATCACACGCGACATCGCAATGCGCTTCAACCATCGCTTCGGTGAAACATTCGTTGTTCCCAAGGCTGTGACTCCACCCACGGGTGCACGAGTAATGGATTTACAAGATCCGACCAAGAAGATGAGCAAGTCAGGTGACGGCGAGGCAGGAATAATTTACCTTCTTGACGACCCTGCTTTGATTGTCAAGAAATTTAAGAGAGCCGTCACCGATAGCGATAACGAGGTGTCATTCGACCGCGATAACAAACCAGGGGTGAGCAACTTGCTCGAGATTCTCGGTGCCGTGACCAACGAATCGCCGGCATCACTTGCTTTGACATACACCCAGTACGGAGCGCTCAAGCAAGACACCGGTGAGGCAATTGCCGAGATGTTGCGCCCCATCCAGGCCCGATACCACGAACTCATGGCAGACCCGGCCGAACTCGGCAACTTACTTGCACTTGGCAAAGAGCGCGCATCAAAAATCGCTCAAGCAACACTTGCTCGTGCTCACAGCGCTATCGGTCTCTATCCCAGCAAGTAACAATAAGCAGAGAATTTTTGTACTAAATATCGTCCGCTCTGTCGAGCGCTTCTCTTAAATCCCTCGCACAGGATCCTTCCACCATCGAGATAGTTAACTCGCCACTGCCAATGGATCGGAGCATTGAAGCACCAATATTTTCGTGATCGTGATATTGACGCAAGCGAATCGTGCGCGGGCCAACCAGTGTTGCAATAACTCGAGCAACAGTACCAAGACGCGCTGCAGACTTGCCCACATCATGCAATAGTGCTCCAGCAATCTCGCTTTGCGAAGCATTTGGTCGGTGCAGCACAAAGCGACGCCCAACCAGCACGCTGTGGCGTCGATCCTGCACCATCATGTTGTTCCATAAGTCAAACTCACTTTGCGAAAGTATCGAATGGACCCACTGGCGTTCAATCTCTTGCACTTGAGAAGGCACAAGGGAAAGCACGAAACGCTTAGCCAAATGAATGGCTCGAGACATCACCATCCCAATCATAAAGATGCCTGCACTCGTGCTCGAGGATGAGATTCGCGATACATCTCAAACAACACCTCGTTATCGACCTTCGTGTACACCTGAGTAGTGCTCACTGAAGCATGGCCGAGCAGTTCTTGGACGATTCTGAGATCTGCTCCGTGCACCAACATGTGGGTTGCACACGAATGTCGCAATACATGTGGTGACAATTCGCTTTTGATGCCAGCCAAGAGCGCATACTTGCGAACAATCCCCCATGCTGCTTGGCGCGATAACCGCGTACCGCGAGCACCCAAAAAAACCGCATCGGCATGATCCCGCTTGGCCCACTGAAGAGGTGCGATCATCTGTCGTCCGCCTGCTCCGAGCCACACTTCGAGCGCTTCTTTAGCGAGCCTGCCAAACGGAACAATCCTTTCCTTCGAGCCTTTGCCAAACACGCGCGCAACACTGCTTTCCATGTCGACGTCGCTCAACGACAATCCGCACACCTCAGAAACACGCGCTCCCGTTGCATATAAAAACTCCAATAATGCCCGATCTCGAAGTGCCAGTGAATCCACACCAGTGACAGCATTCAACAGCAACACAACCTCATCTTCGCTGAGTGCTTTTGGAATACCAGAGGGGACCTTTACTCCATCGATGGATGCCGTTGGATTTTCGCTACGAAGACCTTCGTCGAGTAAAAAGCGATGGAGCATGCGAATTGCAGCAAACTGTCGCGCGATGCTCTTGGGTGCGCGTTTACTCGCTCGCAACACCGCAATATATTTTTCGATATCGGCTGCCTTAACGTTTCTCAGCGTCAACTTGTGAGCCACAAGATGCGATTCATATTGTGCGATATCGCGTCCATACGCCTCGATGGTGCGCTCAGATCTTCCCTGCTCTACACGCATCCACGTCAGAAAGCGTTCGGCATCACCCAGACTGGTCATTGCTTCAAAATTCGATCGGCACGCAAAATGCCAACAACCGCCATTGCATTGTCGATCTCTCCTGTCTCAATCATGCGTACTGCATCGTCCAATAGAAAGATTTCGACCGACATGTCATCTTCTTCTGGACCATGTCGACTTAACTGCACTTCACTCAAACCAACAGCCAAAAACAGTTGTACTGCGGCGTTGGTGATTCCAGGAGCCTGCAATATTTGACCCAACGACCGAACGTCAGTCGATGTATAGCCTGTCTCTTCTTGTAGTTCACGCAGCGCAGTTGATAAAGCATCCTCACCCACGACATCTCGCATCCCAGCCGGAATCTCGAGGCTGTAAGCATCTAGGGCTGGTCGATATTGACGCACCATCACCACTTCATACTTGCCATCCGGATTCAAACGAACAGGAACAATTCCCGTTGCTCCAGGTGATTCAACATATGTCCGCACAAACTCTTCACCAACAGGCGAACGAAAATGACTTTGCACAAGTTTCCACAGCACCCACTCGTGCAATACCGTTCGCTTCGTGCGCTCAAAATGCGCCATCAGAAATCGTTACCGATAGTTCTACGACTGAGCGTCAGCCGAGGCTGCACGATCTGCAGCACGAAGTGTGCTGTGCGTCAGTGCTCGACGCGCCAAAGCCGCACCAATCATCTCGCGAAACAGCGGATGAGGACGGTCTGGGCGGCTCTTAAATTCCGGATGCGCTTGAGTACCTACCCAAAATGGATGCCCTTGCAATTCAATAAATTCCACCAACCGTTTATCTGGCGAAGTTCCACTGCAGATAAAGCCGGCTTCTTCAAAACGACTTCGGTATGCAGAATTAAATTCGTAACGGTGGCGATGTCGCTCACTGACTACTGGCTCGCCATATGCATTGGCGACTTGCGTCCCAGGAGTCAACACCGCGTAGTACGCACCAAGGCGCATTGTTCCACCTTTGTCTGTCACTTCGCGCTGATCGTTCATTATGTCAATCACCGGGTTTTGGGTAGAAAGATCGAATTCTGTCGAGTTGGCATCGGTCATCCCAAGAACATTTCGTGCAAACTCCACGGTCATCACTTGCATTCCAAGACACAAACCCAGACAAGGCACCATGTTTTCGCGCGCATATTCGGCCGCTCGGATCTTGCCTTCAATGCCGCGTGGACCAAAACCCCCAGGGATCACGATTCCATCCAACGTGGTCATTCGGTCATCGGCAAGCAGACCCTCGACGTCTTCTGCCTGTATCCACACGATCTCGACTTTTGCACCGTGATGAAATCCAGCGTGCTTCAAACTCTCTACAACGGAAAGATATGCATCTTGCAGCTGCACATACTTGCCTATTAAACCAATTCGTACTGGCGAGGTGGAAGCCTCGACTCGTGCAACAAGCTCTCTCCATGGAGTGAGATCAAGAGGAGCATCAATCTTCAGAACTTCGCAGATCTGTGTATCAAGACCTTCGTCGTGCAATATCAATGGTAACTCATAAATATTCCTTACATCTGCCGCATTGATCACATTTTTCTGATCGACGTCGCATTGACCGGAAATCTTGCGCTTCAACTGATCGCTAATTGGCTCCTCGCTGCGGCACACAATAATGTCAGGCTGAATTCCACGCGACCGCAACTCAGTAACACTGTGTTGAGTTGGTTTCGTTTTTTGCTCTCCGCTTGGTCCGATAAAGGGAACCAACGTCACGTGCACATAACAAATGTTGTCACGACCAACTTCATTCTTGAATTGTCGGATTGCCTCAAGGAACGGAAGAATCTCGATGTCTCCCACTGTGCCGCCGACTTCGGTGATGACAACGTCCACATCATCCGTTGCGAGCCGTTGGATGCGACGCTTAATTTCATCAGTGACGTGCGGAATCACCTGAACTGTTCGCCCGAGATAGTCGCCCCGTCGTTCAGCTGCCAATACCGCCTGATAAATACTTCCAGTTGTCGCATTGGATGAGCGAGTCAGATTCTCATCAATGAATCTTTCATAGTGACCTAGGTCTAAATCCGTTTCGCCTCCATCATCAGTAACAAAAACTTCTCCATGTTCAAATGGATTCATCGTTCCTGGATCAACGTTGATGTACGGATCCAATTTCTGCATCGTGACACGCAGTCCACGCATTTTGAGTAGTCGACCAAGCGAGGAAGCGGTCAGACCTTTGCCAAGCGAACTTGCAACACCACCAGTTACAAACACATGCTTTGGCACTACTCGCTCCCGTCTCTGTGCGGAGCGCTCCCGACTGGGACCAATAACTCCACGACGGAAGATAAGCATACCCACTACGGAGCTAGCGGCGAGACCGCCGCTGGTTGCTCGACAGAGCAGATGAGGCCTTGAGGAGTTCTGACGCGTATTTCAAGGCAGCTTCTTCGGCCATGCCACCGGACAGCATGCGCGCTATTTCGCCTACTCTGTCCTGGTCGCCAAGCTCAACGGCCTCGGCGAACGTCTGTCGCGCTCTCACTGTCTTGGAGACTTTGATCTGTCGATGGGCTGCTGCTGCCACCTGGGCAAGATGGGTGACGACCAGTACCTGGTGCCGTAGACCAAGCTCGGCCAACGCTCCCGCCACAGCAACCGCTGCCTCGCCTCCAATACCGGCGTCCACTTCGTCAAACACCAGTGTTGAAGGACCTTGCGTCAAAACCAAACGAAGTGCAAGCATCGTTCGGGCCAATTCGCCGCCCGAGGCCACTTTGGACAATGGCGAAGGAGGCGAACCGGGATTTGCTGCCAACAGGAAGGTCACGTCATCACCTGGGTCGTTGCCCACTGAAACTTCGACAATTGCATGAGCCATTGCAAGAGTGCGCAAATGTTGTTGAACGGCTTTAGCCAGACGAGGGGCGGCTTGGCGCCTCGCACTCCCCACCACTTTTTCGGCAGATCTCAAATTTGCGATTGCAGACGCACGATCGGCATCGAGGGTGGCTGCTCGCGCCTCAAAACCCTCAAGTTCACTCAAGCGCACAGCACTCTCTTGTCCATATGCAATAACTTCGATCAACGATTCGCCATACTTTCGCCGCAAGTCAACAAGCAAGTGCCTGCGCTCTCGAACAATCGCCAACTTGGCTGGGTCTTCTTCAATGGTCTCTGCTAGATCTCGCATTTCACGTGCAATATCGTCGATCTCCGATTGCGCATTTTTAAGACGCATCGACAAAGTCTCAAACGACTCGCGATGCCCAATCGACGAAATTGATTTGCCCAACGCATCACTTGCACCATCGTCGTCCTGCAACTGCGAAACACTGAGATACAGAGCCTCGCGATGGGCCACAGCATCAGCCAACAAGTCTTCTTCTCGCGAGAGGTCGTCGTCTTCTGTTTCACCCAACAAACCAGCATCCAGGATTTCTTTTACTTGAAAACGCAAGAGATCAATTTCGCGAGCACGCGCGCGTTCATCGCCGCCAAGTGTTGCAAGTAGTGCCTCGATCTCGGTGACGCGAGCACGCGCTTGTCTCAATGGTTCAAGATCAACTCCGCAAAAATGATCGAGCGCCATTCGCTGAGCACTCGCACCCAACAAACTTTGATGCGCATGTTGACCGTGCAGATCAACAAGATCGGCACCATATTCGGCCAACTGCGCAACGGTTGCGAGTCGACCGTTGACGTAAGCGCGTGAACGACCCGTCACCGGCACGACGCGACACAGAATTACTTCGTTTTCGCCGACAACAAATCGACCCTCGACACGGGCTTCTTCGCAACCGGTGCGCACAACAGATGCATCTGCTCTGCCACCAACGAGCAAGTCGATGGCCTCAACCAGCATGGTTTTTCCTGCACCCGTTTCGCCAGTGAGCGCTACAAGTCCTTCACCTACAGTCAAATCGAGTTTTTCAATAACTCCAAGATTTTCAATGTGCAACTCACTCAGCATCAATCGTCTCCAAGACCAAACTTTGTGCGAACAATTTGATGGAACTTTGGAGTCTTAAAGCGCAAAAATTCTGCAGTGCAAGTGTCTGGAGAAAAGCTCACGACATCACCTTGAGTCAGGCTCGTCACCTTGCGGCCATCGAGCGCCATGTCAACCGGTCGTGTACCAACAACTTCAATTAACAACGACTCCTGTGGATCGAGAACAAGCGCCCGATCAAACAACATGTGTGGCGATACTGGTGTTACTAGGAGTGCACGATGACGTGGCGAAACTACTGGGCCGCGAGCCGACATTGAATAGGCGGTGCTCCCTGTTGGTGTTGAAACAATTAAGCCGTCTGCAGAGTACGTTGCAAAAAGTTCGGAATTGATTACTACATCAAGCCAAACGGTATGTCCAGATTGCTGCTTTTCAAGAACTGCTTCGTTGAGTGCTCGCCACGAAATATCGTTACTTCCATCGGCACGCTTTAACAGCACGGTCAGCATCATGCGCTTGTCAATAATAAAATCGTGGTCTTGTTTTCCATCCACCCATTTCTGCAAGGAAGAGATACATTCCGATGGTTCTATTTCAGTGAGGTAACCAAGCGTGCCTACATTGACACCCAAAATTGGCACAGGCGCACCGTCCAGAAGGTGCACTGCGCGAAGCACCGTTCCGTCACCACCGAGCGACAACACAACATCCGCGTCCATCGCATCCCGATCGGATGCAAGATGACCAACACCTCGCGCTTGCGCGTCAGCCGGCAACATCCACAGATGGTGCTTGTGCTTGAGGCACCACGCTTCAAGATCAACCAATAAGGGGCCAATCTCGCCTCGCGAGTGGTGTGCAAGAACAAAAATGGCGCTCATCGACAAATCTCCATCGCCCTTCAACCTACTCAACCCGACTCACAGAGTGCGCTCCAATGGCCGGTCCTTTGTGCAGATGCAGCAAAAACTCAGTGTTACCGTCGGCCCCACGTAGTGGAGACTCGATGACGCCCATCTTGGTCATCCCCAACGATTCGTATGCCCCAACCACTTGAGCCAGAGTTCTGTTGTGAATCTGGGTGTCGGTAATCACTCCAGCCCCTTTGTCTACTTCGGCCTTTTCGGCTTCAAATTGCGGTTTCACCAACAGGATCATGTGGCCATGTGGGCGCAAGACCCCAACAAGTGCTGTGGAAACTTTTTGCAAAGAAATAAATGACAAATCGGCTACTACAACATCGAAGCCGCCATCAAAGCCGACATCGTCGTTCAACGTTCGCACATTTACAGAATCAACTACGGTCACACGCGGATCTCGCACCAATCGATCATGCAATTGAGCCTTGCCAACATCGAGCGCAACAACCTCCCGTGCACCGCGTTGCAGCACACAGTCAGTAAACCCACCCGTTGACGCACCTGCATCAAGCACGCGTTGATCAGCGATGTTGATGTTAAACGCAACGATGGCAGCCTCAAGTTTTTCGCCACCCCTTGACACAAACCGTGCAGGCATCGACAACAGCACTGTGTCGGAATTTGCCACCATTCGATTATTTGTCAGTGCGATCGAACCATTAACCAAAATCACACCTTGCGCGATCAACTCTTGGGCCAAAGCCAAGTCTGAAGCAATTCCAGTTTTCACCAAGGCAGCATCGAGGCGAACACGAGATTTCGACATCTGCTTACAAGGCCAAGATCATTTTTGCAAATGCTGCCAGATCGTCAAAAACTTGTGTCGATTGCTGCGCATCATCATCGGCAGTCGAGATTCCGGTCAGTACTTGAGCAAATCTGCAGCCAACGGTTTGTGCAAACAATCCGTCGGTAGAGGGTCGATCTCCAACCATCCATGCATTTGTCAGATCATCAGTCCCCAAAATCTTGCGCACCAAGTCGGCCATTGGCTTGTGTGGCTTACCCGCAATAGTTGGGTCGACACCGGATGCGGTTGCAACAGCGGCCAGGATCGCACCTCCTCCAGGTATGAGTCCATGTGGAGTTGGATACGTAGCGTCGTCATTGGTTGCAATCAATCGTGCGCCATTGCGCACGGCACTTGACAGTCTGATCAGACCGCGATAGTCAAACGTTGCGTGGTACCCAACCATCACCACGTCAATATCGCTTTCACTCAACTGATCGTGCAAGTAGTTGTCTTCTTTGTCATCAGATCGTCCAACCAAAATCGCTCCTGCAGCAGATATTGCTTCGACAGCACCAGGACCACCTCCGAGCAGCACCTTGTCGCCTGCGCGAAGGAGCAAGCCAGCCGCTTGCGACGAAGTCACCACATCTCCTTTGGCAAAAACACCGATCTTTTCTAGTGCCAATTCTTGGTCAGCTACGAGAGAAAACGAATTGTTCGTTACGAAGAGAACGCGATGACCCGCTTTTCGTAGTGAGGCAATTGCTTCGACCGACCCGTCTATTGGCTGATGCATTAGCCAAACGACACCATCTAAATCGCACAAAATTGGAGTCGCAGATGGCACACTGTAATTGTGCCTCGTTTTCTACCTTTTCGCGCGCTTCGTTATGCACCAAATACCGACCTTGCCAATGCGTGCTCACCACCATATGACGTCTTAAATGACGCCGACCGCGCGCAGTTGGTAGCACGTCACCCTCAAAACATCGTCAACATTGACTTACCAATTTCGACCGATCCGCAGCGAGATGCCTATCAATTAGCGGCACTCATTCTCAAGAGCTGGATCGAAGATGGTGTTCTCGAACGTGACGAGGACCCAACGTTTACGTTGTACCGCATGCATTTCATTGACACTCTTGGTAAGCAACGACACATCGTTGGCGTACTCGGAGCCATCGAAGTAGTCGACGAAGGTGCAAGTGGAGTGCTCGCACACGAACGCACTACTCCAAAAGCCAAAACTGATCGTCTCGATTTGACTCGTGCGACTGACGCCAACCTCTCGCCTGTCTGGGGACTCAGCCTCACCAAAGGTCTCAGCGATCTACTGAAGTCTCAAGCAGAAATCGTGGGAAGTTACGTCGACGAACAAGGTGTTACTCATACTGTCGAACGTGTCACTGACGCCGCACGCATAGAAGCCATTACTGCATGTATTGCCGAGCAACCGGTCATCATCGCTGATGGTCACCATCGATATGCCATTAGTCGCACATACCGTGACGAGACACGCGTGCGCACAGGTTCACAATCAACCGGCGCCGAAGAGACACTCACATTCGTTAACGAACTGATTGACGAACAACTCAGTGTTGCAGCCATCCATCGCCTGTACACCGACATTTCCCAATCAGATCTCCTTGCAGCCCTGCAACAATCATTTGACGTCACCGACGCGCCTGCCGTCGACAGCAACACGCTTGCAACAATGGACCACGATGGCTGTCTGTGCTTTATCGGAGGAGACTCTGCGGTCAAGTGGCTCACACCTAGAAATTCGGCATTTGTTGGAGTTCGTTCACTCGATAGCGCACGTCTTGAACATGCCCTACAAAACACGTCACATACAGTCTCATTTCAGCACGGCGTGGAAGAAGTTGTCGATGTACTCGCCAAGCGTCAGGCCAATGCCGCCATTCTGATTCGGCCAGTCAGTGTTGCCGAGATTCAGCGAACAGCAACTGAGGGCATTCTGATGCCACCTAAATCGACATTTTTTACTCCAAAGCTTCGTACTGGCTTTGTTTTGCGCGAACTCAACACTCGCGACTAGAAACTTCTAGCGAGAGCCAAGCGTTTCGAGACGGTCACGCACGTCGGTGAAGTCTGCGTCGTTCTTAGCGATGCGTTGAAAAATCGTGCGAGCTTGCACAACATCACCCGAACGGTCATACAAATCAGCAAGCACATACCATTCGCGAAGATGATGTTCGTGAACTTTTGCTGGATCTTGCTTTGATTGCTGCATCAAGCGCACTGCTGCTTGAATATCGCCTTGATCTGCAAGCGCACTTGCAGCGACAATTCGGCCTTCAGCAACGATTACTGGGTCCGGCGAAGCGTCCTTCAATTCTTTCCACAACTCGTCAACCTTGTCGTAGCGCATCAATGCGCGGTAGCAGTCGGCAAGCACAGGATGATTAAGAGTTGAACCCGAAGTGAGTGCGCGTGCTTGTTCAAGATGATCTGCAGCATCGCGCCATTGAGCCATGCGATACATCGACAGTCCAGCGATTTCGTGAATCAACTCGACTCCCGGGCAATCTCGTGAAATAGGAATAATAATTTTTTTGGCGTCTTGATAGCGACCACGCTCAAAGGCATCGAGTGCCAACGCAAGTTTTTCAATCAGGCGCTTAGAAGCTCTTTCGCCAACGATCGCAATGATGCTTCCTGCAACTGTTGCCTCAACATGAGCCATCGCGGATGCTGACGCGCGACGCTCATCGCGCTCGAGACGAATTGGTGCTGACTCTTCTTCGCGACGAGGGCCACGACCACGTGCTGGACGTGTCGAACCTTCGTCTTTCCACACCTCATTTGATTGTGTGTTGCGAGGCAATGCATCACGATCGTTCTTGCGTCCGCCAGTGCGATAACGAACTTCATCGGCTTTACGCTGCGCTGCAGTTTGCGGAACTACTGGGCGATCATCATCGCGGAACGAACGGCCACTACTTGGTCGATCGCTGCGATCTGACGAAGGACGACCACGACCTGCTGGAGGACGACCACGACCCGCTGGAGGACGACCTGTTGAATCGCCACGGCTATAAGAAGAACGCTCACCGCGATCACCGCGATCTGCTGACGGACGACCACGACCTGCTGGAGGACGACCTGCTGAATCACCACGACTATACGACGGACGATCACCGCGATCACCGCGATCTGCTGACGGACGAC
>CAXNIQ010000025.1:0-11260 GCA_964202465.1 Ilumatobacteraceae bacterium | reverse complement strand
AGTGCGCCAGGGTCGAAAGCTTGTAGGTCGAGTGCCTTCATATCTACTTGTGTGGCGAGTTCTGGATACGCAGTGAGCAAGACCTGAAATCCTCGATCGAGTAAAAACCCGTCTACCTTGTCGGTGCGCACGCGTCCACCGACCGCATCCGATGATTCAACTACTACAACATTGAGCCCACTTGCTTGTATCTGTCGTGCTGCAGCGAGTCCTGATAGCCCAGCCCCAATGACGACCACATCAACCTGTGTGGGAAGCGACATGCGCGTTGTCTATTTTTTGAGCAATGCGCGGAGCGCTACATCAAGTGTTGGGTGCGCAAACTGGTAACTGCTCGCATTGAGGGCTGCAGGTATAACTCGCTGGCCAGTGAACAGCAATGCGTCAGCAAGCTCTCCGCCAAGTATTGCTTTTGGCGCAAATGGTGGAATTGACAGAAAAGCTGGGCGTTTGACGGTGCGCGAAAGAGTACTTGTGAACTCGGCATTCGTCACCGGGTTTGGTGCAGTGAGATTGACAGCCCCAGAAACATCTGCAGTAAGCAGATGCTCAATTGCGCCAACTTCGTCATCAATCGAAATCCAGCTCTGCCACTGCTTGCCATTTCCAAACTTGCCGCCCAGACCGAGTTTGAACAGTGGCAGTTGTTTTTTTAATGCGCCACCTTTTGTCGACAACACAATGCCTGTACGCAACAACACAGTGCGGATGCCGGCGTCGGATGCTGGTTTTGCGGCATGTTCCCATTGCTCGCAAACGTCAGCCAGAAAACTCGTGCCATGGGTGCTGACTTCGGTGAGTTGCTCTTCGCCACGCGGACCGTAGATGCCAATTGCTGAACCAGACAAAAATACTGCAGGCTTGCGACTCATTGCAGCAATTGTTGTTGCGAGCAAATTGGTGGTGATCGTGCGACTCTCCAAAATCTCGCGCTTATACGAAGTTGTCCATCGCTTGTCGCCAATGCCAGCACCGGACAAATGGATCACTGCATCTGCACCATCAAGTGCTGAAGGGCTGAGCACACCAGAAGTTGGATTCCACATGATTTCGCCTGTGCCGGCTGCGCGACGGACAAGGCGTACAACCTCGTGACCATGGTGTTGCAACTGCGCTACAAGTTGCTTGCCGATGAGCCCACTGGCCCCAGAGATAACAATTTTCATATTGTCAGGCTAGACAACAAATCAAGGAATAACGATAGGCACCGATGTCACAACTGTATTTGGCCGATACAACAAACGGGCCTTGATAGCAAGTGCCGACTGGTTGTGCAGCCACTGTGATCGCACGCTGGTCACAAACTCTGGAATAATGACGGTGATCAAGTCGTCTTCATATTCTGAGTCAAGTTCGTTAATACGGTTGAGGATTGGTTCGGTGAGGTCGCGATATTCCGAAGTTATTGTCTGAAGCTCGACATCGGACAGATTGAACTTAATCCAGGCCTCGTCAATCTTTTGTCGATCTTCTGCTGTTTCAACTACGGAAAGTGCAATGAGGCGGTCTGGACGCAGGCTTTGTGCATAGCGCACTGCCTGAATGGCTCCTTGATTGACCGAACCTACGAGCACGATGACGAAGTGAGTATGGAATGGTGCGGTGTAACCATCTTGTGCACTGAGGAAACTTCGAACGCGTGTGTAGTGACGATTAATAACCACAAAGCAAAAGACAAGAGAAGGGATCAGTACTGCAGGAATCCATGCTCCATCGGAAAACTTGACAACAATGACGACCCCTGCAACAAGTGCTGTTGTTGATGCGCCAAATGCCGACATCACCGCGCGCGGAATCCAGCCCTGTTCTTTCAATTTGCGATGCCGTACAAACATTCCCGCTTGGCTCAGTGTGAAACCGGTAAATACTCCAACCGCATAGAGAGGAATGAGTGCGTTGACGAGTCCGCCGAAAATGATGACGAGTGCGCCTGATGAGATTCCAAGAAAAATCACTCCGTTAGAAAAGACGAGTCGATCGCCACGATTCATGAACTGCCTAGGCATGTAGTTGTCTTTAGCAATGATCGAGGACAACCGCGGGAAGTCTGCATATCCCGTGTTGGCAGCAAGAATCAAGATTCCAAACGTGGCAAATTGTGTGACGAAGAAAAAGATGTTGCGACCACCATAAACCTGCTCGGCTAACTGGGCGAGCACGGTATCTCTGATCAGACCCTCATGGTCTTTGAGTGGCTGAAGGTGCTGTGCGAGGACACTGAGCCCGAAGAAACTCGTGCCAAGAATGAAAGCCATGATCACGAGAGTGATGGACGCATTTTTTGGTTCTGGTTTTTTGAATGCAGGCACACCATCGGCTACTGCTTCGATACCAGTGAGTGCAACTGCTCCCGAAGAGAAAGCCTTGAGAAAGAAAAATAATGTCACGCTATTTGATTGGGAAAGAAGTTCTTTGGCAACTTCCGAGTCATGACTAATTGGAGGCAAATCCAAAAAAAAGACCTTGAAGAGGCCAACCCCAATAAGTGAAAAAAGACAGACGATGTACAGATAGGTTGGCGGCGCAAAGAGTGACCCGGACTCTTTGAGGCCTCGAAGGTTGGCAATCGTGATCAGTGCTATGAAGCCCACACACAACTCAACTCGGTACGGTGCGAGTCCATTAAATGCCGAGATGATTGCTGCACAACCACCGGCAACAGAGACTGCAACGGTGAGGATGTAATCGACGAGCATTGATCCACCGGCGACTAGCGAGGGATATTTGCCCAAATTTTCTCGAGAAACTACATAGGAGCCTCCACCATTTGGATAGGCAAAAATAGTTTGGCGATAACTGCTCACAACGATGGCAAGCAAGATCACCACCATGATGGACAATGGGACGAGGTTGTTGTACGCGGCGACACCAGCACCAGCCAGCGACAAAAATACGATCAGGATCTCTTCGGTTGCATAAGCGGTAGACGAGATAGCGTCGCTTGCAAACACGGGCAAGGCAATTTTTTTAGGAAGCCGATGATGGGCGTCGTCAGCGGACGAGATTGGTTTACCGATGAAGAACCGCTTCACTGCATTGGATTTAGTTGATGTAACCATAAGCGTTAAGAATCATGCCACATTTGGCCCTCCTAGGGCGGGTAAATCCTCTACGCTGTTTGTCTGTCAAGCCAAATAGGAGACTGAAGTGCATGTAGTCATAGTTGGATGCGGGCGAGTTGGCTCGACACTGGGTAGAGAGCTCACCGCTGCTGGCCACACCGCGGCTGTCATTGATCGCAAGCCAGAAGCGTTTTCGCGGCTAGGCGAATCGTTCACTGGTCAGAAGATCGCCGGAATCGGTTTTGATCGCGAGGTTTTGATTGCGGCTGGTATCGAACGAGCTGGCGCACTTGCAGCGGTTACCAATGGCGACAACTCAAACATTTTGATTGCCCGTGTTGCTCGAGAAGAATTTGGGATTGAGCGAGTGGTGGCACGTATTTATGATCCAAAGCGTGCCGAAATTTACGAACGACTTGGCATCGCAACTGTCGCGACCGTCAAGTGGACATCAGAGCGCATTCTGCGACGCATCTTGCCAGAGTTGCCAGCAGTTGAATGGACAGACCCGAGTGCCTCAGTTGTGCTCGTTGAGCGGGAAATGCCAAAGCATTTGATTGGTCAACGAGTTACGACATTTGATACAGCATCGGCCCGTGTTGTCGCTGTACGCAGACTTGGTTCTGCGATGATTCCAAATGCCGACACGATTATTCAAGAAGGCGATGTTGTGTACATTGCTTCCGAAATTTCTGCAGTAAATCAATTTGATGCAAGCCTTGCGTCAGCGCCAAACGGAAAGGGTCACTAAACATGAAGGTGGTCATTGCGGGCGGTGGCAGTGTTGGCAGGTTTACTGCACAACAACTTTTTGAATCTGGACATGAAGTTACGATTGTCGAAAGTGATCGCGCAGTCGTGCGCGAGTATGGGCAGTCGAGCACAACAAGTGGAGTCAAGTGGCACCAAGGTGATGCATGCGACGTAACCGTGCTTGCAGCAGCCGGAGTAACTCTTGCTGATGTTGTTGCGTCAGTAACTGGCGACGACGAAGACAACCTTGTGGTATCGCTCTTGGCAAAGCAAGAGTTTGGTGTTCCACGAGTGGTTGCCCGCGTTAACAACCCAAACAACTATTGGATGTTTAATGACATGTGGGGTGTAGACGTATCAGTGTCGACACCGCACCTGATCACGAGCCTGGTGCAAGAAGCCGTGACTGTCGGTGCGTTTGTGCGCTTGATGCAACTTAAGGGTGGCAAAGCCGAGCTCGTTGAGGTCACGTTGGCAGAGTCATCGCCAGCAAAAGATAAAGCACTTTCAGAATTGCAGTTTCCACGTAGCGCAACTGTTGTTGCCATTGTGCGTGACGAACGAGTGATGGTGCCCGACAAAGCAACGGTGTTGCGCGTGGGCGATGAAGTTATGGCGCTGATCTCTGAAGAGGCCGAAGCTGCAGTGCAAAAAATATTGGTTGGCTAATCGCGGCTTGCTAGCAACGTGTATGCAGGATTGAGAAAAACCGTGCTATTGCGTTCTCGATATGCAACACCTTCAACTGCGATGCACCCACCGTGTTCGATGCCGGCGATGTGGCGACGTCCACTAAAAATAACGGTGACCTGACCGGTTCCATCATTAATCACAATTTCCATGGATGGAATGCCTGATCTTGGCTTCATTGTCATGCGCTTTACTTCACCACACACTTTAATTTTTGTGCGTACAACAACTTCTCCAAGTGGTGTCAGATTGAGGTCGTTGAATTTGTCGACGAGACGTTCGGCATCCAACTCTCTGATGCCCTTATTGGCCGACTTCAATACGTTCTTCAAACCCATCAGGAGTCTCCCAATTGTGTGAGTGCAGTGGATAACGCTACTTCGTCCATTGCGCCGATCGATGTTTGTGATGTGCCATCTTCTTGGATGAACACCCACGCAGGTTGGTAGGGCACTTCAAATTTTGCAAAAATCAAACCGTCGTTGTCGTTGATGTTTGCAAAAGTGAGTTGGTGTTTGTCTATAAATTCTTGCATCGATTGTTCTGTGCCATTCCAAGCCACGCCAATAATTTGCACCTTGCCATCAAATTGTTTGTTCATCGCCTCGACCGAGGGCGCTTCAAAATTGCATGTAGTTCAACCCGGGGCCCAGAACCACAATGCGACAGGAGATTGTTGCAAGGCAACTTGAATGTCAACATCGCCGCCCCCAACGAGTGTTGCATTGAGCCCTGTAGCGGTCGTGGATGGAGAATTTGGTGTTGATGGAGATGATGTTGTAGATGACGATGCTGATTCAGATGTTGTGTTGGCAGCACATGAAACGGCAGAAAATATCAACAGGCCGATAAGGACCACCTTGCTTGATGCTCGCATGTGACTGATAGTACTCAAACAGATCACTTGGCATTGCCATAGGATTGGACGCGCATGAGCACCCGCAAATTGATTCTCTGGGCGCTGGTATGTGGCGTACTGATTTTGGCCGCTGGAAGTGCCAAATTGTTTCAGACATCTCAACAGCCAGTAGAAGTGCAATTGCTCACTTTGGGCGATTCGGTGACTCTTGGCGACATGACAGTGAGCGTCACGGCACTTCGCGACATCGACGATCGAACATTGGTGGACGTAACGATGGTTGGAGTTGCGCAGGCCCAAGCGATGGACGGATGGAAACTTTTGGCTGCGGGCAAGGTGACCGACCCTGTGCTCTTGCCGCTTGGCGCAGGCACCGAGTGCACGCTGACAGAACTCAAAAAAACACTTCTCTGTACCGTTGCGTTTCCTGTGTCTGAAGGCACTCGCACCATTGCCTATGTTCGCGCAGGAGAGCAACGTCAATGGGCGACAGCGCCTTGATGCTCAAGCGTTATTATTAAGCGTGACGAATCGTTGGGGGTGGTGAGTACGGCTGAGCAATTTGATCTCGTGGTCATCGGTGGTGGCCCAGGTGGCTACGCCGCCGCATTTTATGGTGCATCTGCAGGACTCAATGTTGCGCTCATCGAGCGCGACACGATTGGCGGAACATGTTTGAACCGCGGTTGTATTCCTGCCAAAGCATTTTTGGAAACTGCAGCAGTGAATCGGCACGTGATGCACGCCGCGGATTTTGGCATCAACGCCACAGCAACTGGTGTTGACTTTGGTGTTGCACAAAAGCGCAAACAGACAATCGTCAACAATTTAGTTAAAGGTCTTACTGGGCTCACCAAATCAAAGAAGGTCACCTACATTCTGGGTACTGGTTCGCTTGGTGCAAACCGCACGGTGAGTGTGCAACTGTCGGCAGGCGGTACTCAAGAGTTGCAAGGTCGCAATGTTGTTTTGGCAGCGGGCTCTGCGCCGCGCACGATTCCGGGCTTCAGTACTGGCGGGCCAATCATGACGTCAGACGAAGTGCTAATGCTCGACAGAATTCCTGCGCGCATCGCAGTAATCGGCGGCGGCGCTATTGGTTGCGAGTTTGCTTCCACATTTGCCGACCTCGGTTCAACAGTCACGATTCTTGAAGGCTTGCCAAAAATTCTGCCTGGCCTCGACCCAGATGTGGCTGCAGTAGTTGTCAAGAGTTTCAAGAAAAAGAACATCGATATTCGTACCGGTGTCAAAGTCAATGGTCACGAGCCAACGGCAAGCGGCGGAACAACCGTGTTGTTTGGTGAAGGCGAGCGACTCGACGTCGATGCGGTCATCGTGTCGGTTGGACGCAAACCATTCACCGATCATCTTGGGTTGACTGGTACTGCAGTGAAAATCACCGATCGAGGGTTTGTTGATGTGGATGGATTTTGCTTGACGAGCGAACCAGGTGTGTACGCGGTTGGCGACATAATCAACACGCCGCAACTCGCACACGTTGCCTATGCCGAAGCAATCGTTGCTATCAAGCACATGCTTGGTGAAAAGGTATACCCGGTGATGTATGACCGAGTGCCTTGGGCGATTTATTGTCATCCAGAAGTTGCATGGTCGGGTCCATCCGAAGAAGAGGCGCGCGCAAAGGGTCATGATGTTGTGGTTGCAAAGCATCAATTTCGCTCCAACAGTCGCGCCATGATTATCGGTGAAGCCGAAGGGCTCGTAAAAATCATTGCCAAGAAAAATGCCGATGGAACAGCCGGTCAGGTACTTGGCGTGCACATGGTTGGTCCGTGGGTAACCGAACAGCTATCGGGTGGTTACTTGGCGGTCAACTGGGAAGCAACAGTGGAAGAAATCTCTGAATTCATCATGCCGCACCCTTCCTTGTCAGAGCTGTTCGGTGAAACTGCGATGTCGTTGACTGGTCGCAGCATCAATGCCTAAGAAAACTCACGCGCTATTACAGGAGAACCATGGCTGACATCACACTTCCACAACTTGGAGAAACGGTCACCGAGGGAACTATTACCAAATGGTTTAAAAAAGTTGGCGATACAGTTGCTGCTGACGAGCCATTGTTTGAAGTATCAACCGACAAGGTGGATACCGAAGTGCCATCGCCAATTTCTGGAACACTCACCGAAATTCGGGTTGCTGAAGGCGACACCGTGCCGGTTGGAACAGTGATTGCTGTTGTTGGAGCCGCTGGCGCTGCTCCCGCGCCAACTCCTGTACCTGCACCGGTTGTTGCTGTACCAGCTCCGGTTGTTGTTGCTCCCGCGCCAACTCCTGCACCAGCTCCGGTTGTTGTTGCTCCCGCGCCAGTTGTTCAAGCGCCAGCTGCAACTTCTAACAAGCTGCTCTCACCAGTTGTGCGCAGGTTGGTAGCCGAGCACGGCATTGATGTGAACGCATTGGTTGGCAGCGGACCTGGATCGCGAATCACGCGCGAAGATGTGCTCGATCACATCGATCGCAATGGTCTCAAGGCAACGCCTGCTAGTGCGCCTGCACCAATTGTTTCTGCACCAGTTGTTTCTGCACCAGCGCCTGTTGTGCCAGCTCAAGTAGTTCAAGCTCCCGCGCCCGTGTCGCGACCTGCTGTGGTGTCAAGCGAGCGCGAGCAAGTACTTGCGCTTTCAAAGATCCGCAAGCTCACTGGCTCACACATGATCATGTCGAAGAGCACGAGCCCACACGCATTCAGTGTTGTTGAAGTCGACTACGCCAACGTCGATCGCACACGTACTGCAATAAAAGAATCGTGGAAAGCAGGCGAGGGTTTTAGTCTCACATACCTTCCATTTATTTCGCGCGCGATCGTGGATGCGCTGCGTGAATTTCCGCATCTCAACGCGTCTATCGACGGAGATAACTTGATCGTGCACAGCTATGTCGACTTGGGAATTGCCGTCGACCTGGATTACACAGGTCTGCTTGTGCCAGTGGTGCGCAATGCAGATGGCAAACGAATTCGGGCCATTGCGCGCGAGATCAATGACCTTGCATCACGTGCACGCAATCGCAAATTGTTGCCAGACGAAATTCAAGGTGGCACATTTACCATCTCAAATAATGGCTCTGCCGGGTCAGTACTGACCATGCCGATCATTAATCAGCCGCAAGTCGCGATCTTGTCGACAGATGCGATTGTGCGAAAACCGGTTGTGGTGACGTCTTCAGATGGCAGCGAAAGCATTGCGATTCATCCTGTGGGCAACTTGTCAATGTCGTGGGATCACCGCGCATTCGACGGTGCATACGCAGGCCGATTCTTGGCACGCGTCAAACAGATTCTTGAAGCACAAGATTGGTCAGCCGAACTCTAAGAGCGGAATAAGCCATGAGTAACTCGTCCTCGTCACTTCATGTCAGGTGGATCGGTCGTGTGCCATATCGCGAAGCCCTCGCATTGCAATCTGGATTGTTTGAACACGGTGTAGATCAACACTTATTGTTGCTCGAGCATCCACATGTTTTTACCTACGGACATACCGCCGACCTGGCAAATAATTTGCGCTGCGAGCCAGTAGCAGTAGGTGCCGAGTTGGTGCAGGTGCAACGCGGTGGCGACATCACCTATCACGGGCCTGGTCAGTTGGTTGGCTACCCGATATTGAGTTTGCAAGCAAAACACGGCACTAGTGGTCCTGCTGACACTCGCTCCTATATATACGACGTTGAGCAATTGATTATTGACACTCTGACCCAACTTGGCGTGCACAATGCTGGTCGAATGGGCGAGTTCCCCGGCGTTTGGCTAGATCCAAATACTGAAAGCGCTCGAAAGATTTGTGCGATAGGCGTGCGGGTTGGCAGTGGTTCCACTGATCGTCGAACAATGCACGGATTTGCACTCAATGTCTCGACCGACATGACATTTATGCGCGAGCACATCGTGCCGTGCGGTATCGCCGACTATGCAGTCACGTCATTGTTGGAAGAAGGCATTGATGTATCGATGAGCGATGTTGTTGACATCGTTGCGCAGTTGGCTCTATCGAGATGGGGTTCGCAGCACAACACGCGAGCCGATGTGGCATGGAAGCACAGCCCGCAAGATCTCTCTGCATTTTCACGAGGTGAAGGCGTGGGAGAGCCAGTGCGGATGATGAAACGTCTCGAGCAGGCCGGAGTAACAGACGGCTTAAGTATTTCGGTGCGCAAGCCAGAGTGGATTCGTCCACATGTGCAACACACCGACGAAATCTTGAAGACAAAGCGCACGCTGCGTGATCTCAATCTGGTGACGGTATGCGAACAAGCTGGGTGTCCAAACTTGAGCGAATGTTGGAATGACGGCACCGCAACATTTATGGTTCTGGGTGAAAGGTGCACGAGAGCATGTGGGTTTTGTTTGATCGACACACAAAAACCGATGCTTCCCGATGCCGATGAGCCGCGCCGCGTTGCGCAAGCAGTGCAGCGAATGGGACTTGAGTTTGCAGTGCTCACGATGGTGGCTCGCGACGATTTGGTCGATGGTGGAATGCAGCATGTCGTTGACACTGTTCGCGCAATTCGGGCGATGAATGTGTCGACAAAAATAGAGACATTGATTTCTGATGTCAAAGGCACCGATGCGCTCGACATCTTGATCGCCGAGCGACCAGACGTGTTTAATCACAACATTGAAACAGTTGCCAGATTGCAACGCGCAGTGCGTCCATCGGCTGGATATGCGCGCAGTCTTTCGGTGCTTGCACGTGGGCGTGCTGCTGGTCTCACCACCAAGTCGGGAATGATTGTGGGCATGGGTGAGACGCGCGAAGAAGTAGAGACAACACTGATTGATCTTGCAAGTGTTGGCGTGCAAATTGTCACCATTGGGCAGTATCTGCGACCGACCACCAATCATCTTCCTGTTGCTCGTTGGGTAGAGCCCGAAGAGTTCGATCATTACAAGGCCTTTGGCGAACTGCTTGGTATGCAACATGTGCAGGCAAGCCCGCTCACTCGCTCGAGTTATCACGCCAAACACGCACACGGGCAGTCGCAACTCGTACTCCATGCATAGTTGTGCCTAGTTTGGCAATAAAGTAGTAACGAACATGACTCAGACCATCGCATCCACGTCCGACTACGTAGCACGCATCGCCAAAGTGCGCGCGGCAATGGTGTCCAAACAAGTTGATGCTGCATTGTTGTCGGTCGGGCACGACTTGCCGTACTTGTCGGGTTATTTTGCAATGCCACTCGAACGCTTAACGATGTTGGTGATTCCTCAAAGTGGTGAAGTAACGATGGTGGTGCCACGCCTTGAAGTTGCGCGCGTAACACCGCAGCCAGGAGTGTTTTCTATAACGGCATGGGGAGAAACCGAAAACCCTGTGGCGATTGTTGCCAAGTTGCTGGGCAATGCAAAGTTGATTGCGGTTGGCGACCAAATGTGGGCCAGGTTTCTCGTTGAGTTGTTGCCGCTAGTTCCTGGTGCAAACTTCGTTCGCGCGGTTGATGTGGTTGGTGCACTGCGCATGAGCAAAGACGCCAGCGAGATTGCGGCACTTGTGGCCGCAGGCGCAGCGGCCGACAGAGTAGCAACTCAACTGCATTCCGGTTTGATTCCGCTTATTGGTCGCACTGAAGCCCAAGTGTCGGCCGACATCTCAGCACGATTAATCAGCGAAGGTCATGACGTCGTCAACTTTGCAATTGTGGCCGCCGGAGAGAATGCTGCAAGCCCACATCATCATGCAGGCTCGCGTGTCATTGCCAAAAACGAAATTGTGTTGTGCGACTTTGGTGGCACGATGAATGGTTATTGCAGTGACATCACGCGTTGCGTATATACGGGTAAGCCGGCAGCAGATGTGGCCGCGGCGTATGAAGTGTTGTTTGCTTCACAGGCAGCAGGTGTTGCCGCGGGTGTGGTTGGCGCAGCATGCCAAGA
>CAXNIQ010000024.1:0-12001 GCA_964202465.1 Ilumatobacteraceae bacterium | reverse complement strand
GGTGTCGAGAAAGAAGTCGGAATGTTGCGGCGTCAATTGATGCGAAATCTGCATTGTTATCTTGCAGCATCTGCAAACTTCGAGCGTGTCCACCACTTTGTGTTATTGGGCGAACAAATGAAGAATCAATCGCAACCTCGGAAAGTGCCACGCCAAGACTGCACCAACCGCTCAAGCTTTGCGTGTTGCTCACGACTGGCCGTAGGCCACCCAACTCGGCAACGCTCGAAACATTTAGCGCCTCGCGCGCAACAATCACAGTCTGATAACGACCTTGAGCATCGCTCACATCTGTCCATAAAAAAGTGCCGACCACATCGACATACTTGTGCAACTCCTCGACGAAAGGTAGACCACACGACTGACTCAGCGCTGTGTGGTCGCTGCGCCACATTTTCATAAGTTCCTCATGTACCGAACCATCGGGGGTCTCAGCATGCACATCTTCACTGCACGATGAAAGCGCAACAACTAGTGCGTCTAACAACTTGAGTGTTGAGTCGCGTACTTCCGGAAAGTCGTACATGGGCAGCGAGACACTGCGAGATATCGAATTAATCTGCGGCAACAAACTTTGGCTTTGCAAACATCGAACGCACACGATCTTCAAAGTGCTCAAGCGGCAACGTATCGTAACTTGGGTCAAACGCTTTTTGATCCCACTCGTCTGCAAACTTTGCAGCCAAATCGTATGCAGGGTGACCCTCATATTTTTTGCGTGCATCTGGGTTCATTCCAAAGTGTCCGTAATAGTGGCGGCCCTGAAAATCTTGGTGCGCCTCAATCATGAAGTGCACTTCTGGTCGCACATACGGCTTCAAGATTGCCGCAGCAATGGCTGGATGGTTGGGAACGCTGATGGCCTTGCCAATGTCGTGACACAGAGACGCGATCACTACTTCGTCATCGGCACCGGCGCGCTCGGCCATTGTTGCTGTCTGCAGCGCGTGCGTCAATTGATCGGTAACAAAACCATCCACAATCGTGTCCATGCCACGCAACATGTTCAAAATTCCCTCGGCAACTCGCGGCTGGTTCTTGGCGGTCTCGGCGCCAATATTTAACCACTCTTCTTTGGTCGACACATCCATGCTGGTAAAAGTGGCGTTTGTCATTTCACAATTCCACCATTGTTCCAGTCAATAGTCAAGAGCGCTCAGCCACGAGGAGTTTATAGACGCATAGCCTTACTGGCGTGAAGCGTTTCATCATCAGCATCAGTCTTGTTGTCGGGATCACTGCCTGCGCCAACGGCGAGAGTCCGAATGCGCCAATTAATACTTCTGCTACTTCTACCTCGACCCTCATTACGACAAATACGACCACTACGACACTTGTGCCTAGAGACGGCAAGCGATCTGACGAACGAACCCTCACGCTGGTTGACACCATCGCCAACGGCAACTTGCAGCCCAAGAGCATCGTGCACTCTGGCACCGGATTGTTCTTTGCACAAAACATGATGTATCGACACAACATCAGTGTGTTTGATCGACAGAGCAATTTGATAGCAACCATCGATGACAAAGTCGATCTCGCAAGTTTCGGTATCAATATTCCAGACAAATCTTCAATAGTTCGTGGCTCACCTGTTGAAGTTGCATTCTCGCCAGATGCCAAATACGCCTATGTTTCCAATTACGCGATGTATGGCACCGGATGGGACCCGAGCGCAACCGACACATGCCAGGGCAATGACCGCGACCAAAGCTTCGTCTATCGGGTGGACACAACAACATTGGCGATTGATCAAGTGATCCAAGTTGGCGCAGTTCCCAAATATCTTGCTGTGTCTCCAGACAATAAGTATGTCGTCGTCTCCAATTTTTGCTCGCTCGATGTTTCAGTCATTGATGTCTCAACCAATGAAGAAGTCAAACGAATAGAAGTTGGTCTACATCCACGCGGAATCGCCATCACCAACGACTCGTCAATTGCCTACGTGACCGTGATGGGAGGCGGCATTATTGAGGCCATCAACCTGCGCGATTTCACTACGCGCACCATTACCAGTGCTGGCTACACGCCGAGACATGTGGTGCTTTCGCCCGACAACTCGGTGCTCTACATCACCAACAATAAAGCGGGTCAATTACGCGCCATTAATCCCCTCACCGACACTCTTCTCAAATCAGTCGCAACGGGCAGCGAACCTCGCACCATGGTGATGTCCGACGATGGCTTCAGCCTTTATGCAGTCAACTACCAGAGCGACACGATGGTCAAGGTTCGCACAAGCGACATGCAAGTTGTCCAGACAATAAAAACCGGACACCACCCTGTGGGCATTACCTACGACGCACAGATGCGCCGAGTGTGGGTGGCTAATTACACGGGCAGCTTGTGGGTCTTTGAAGACAAGTAACGAGCAAGTTACTCGCTAAACAATTGCGTGGCCCGAGGCCATGCGCTTGCCCACTTTGGCGATACGAGCCATTCGCTTAAACAACGAGTCGCGAGCCACTTCTGCCTCGTCGCTCAAACCGGTAATGCTTTCGAGTTTCCAATGTCGCATGATGACAGGCTCAAGAATCTGGTCATGATGAATCTGAAGGTCGTAAATGCCGGCCTTGGCGATTTCTTTTGACAAACGATCGAAGTCTGGAATACCAAGACCAGGCATTGAAAACGTACGCACCGCACGCTCGATACCAAGCACGGCCGAAGACGGATCAACTTCGAGAGCCGCAGCAGTCAAGTCGCGATAAAACAAGTAATGCAAGTTTTCGTCATTGCCCACGCGCGACATGATGGCGGTACCCAGCTCGTCCTTCATTAATTTGCCCGTATTGCGATGCGAAATACGTGTGGCGAGTTCCTGCATGCTCACATAGGCAAGCGCCTCAAACGCATCATGTGGAGTCGGCACCTGACCACCCCGCACCTGAATCATGCGCGCTCGCTCGAGTGCCACTGGATCAACAGCGCGTGTGACGGTGAAATAGTCGCGCATCACAATCGAGTGCCTGCCCTCTTCAGCCGTCCAGTTGCGAGCCCACTCGCCAAATGCGGTGTCGCTTCCAAACAGTCGGTCGATATCGCGAAAGTAATACGGCAAATTGTCTTCGGTGAGCAAGTTGACAAACAATGCGGCACGCACTGCTTCGTCAATCTCGGTGTCGCCTCCACCAAAATCTGCATCCTCTGGCGCCCATTGCTTGCCTGACTCAAAATCTTTGCCACGGCTATAAGGCACCATCTCGTGCGGAAACCATTCTTTAGCAACACCTTGATGACGCTCGTACAACTTGGCCGCAACTGGCTCGAGTTCAATCAATAGTTGCTCTTGATTCATAACAATAACCTTACCCTCGCTCGTCCTGTTGAATCTGTCGCACCAATCTCGCTAACGGCCCGCGAAAATCGGGCAACAATGCGATTCCAGCTTTCTTCAAACTTGCGTTGTTGAGCACCGAATTAAACGGGCGTTTAGCTGGTCGAGGTGGTTGCAGTTCATGCGTCTTTATCGGTGCAACCTTGCTCGGGTCAAATCCACCGGCAATCAATACTTCGCGAGCAAACTCATACCAGCTGACATCGCCCTGATTGGTGACATGCCAAGTACCTGGTCGTTTTTCTATGGCTAGTTGCACGATCACGGTCGCTGCATCGTCTGCAAATGTTGGGTTACCAATTTGGTCGTCAACAAACTTGAGCTGTGGTTGTTCCGCTAATCGCAAAATCGTCTTGACCATATTTGCTCCGTAAAAACCGCACACCCACGCAATGCGCACAATTGCATCGGTCGGCCCAAGTGCGCGCTCCCCTGCAAGTTTGCTCGACCCATATGCGCTCTGAGGGTTTGGCGTGTCGCCCTCGTCATACGCCGAAGTCTTGCTGCCGTCAAACACATAGTCAGTAGAGATGTACACAACGTGTGCGCCAATGCCATGTGCTGCATCTGCGATGTATTTCGTTGCGGTGCCATTAACCAACATCGCTTTGTCAGGGTCGCTCTCGCATGCATCGACCGCTGTCCATGCGGCTGCATGAATCACAACTTCAGGTCGTGCCTCGGTGATCGCAGCATCAACAGCCGACTTATCGGTGATGTCGAGTGTCTCGTGCGAAGTTGCAACAACTTCAAGACCCGACGCAATCGCTGCTCGCACCAACTCGTGACCAAGTTGCCCATTGGCACCCGTGATCAAAATCTTCATTACTTGTTTGCCTTGAGGGGCTCCCACCACCAACGGTTGTCGCGATACCACGCAACTGTCTGCTCCAGGGCTTCGTCAAGCGAACGTGCGCGCTTCCAGCCGAGTGCGGTGATCTTGGCGATGTCAACCGAATATCTGCGGTCATGCCCAAGTCGGTCGGCTACATAGTTGACGCTCGAGTCGTCTTTGCCCAACAGTGCGAGCAACTTGTCGACAAGCACTCTGTTTGCAGTCTCGTTGCCGGCACCGATGTTGTAAATCTCACCAACGTTGCCCTTTTCTAAAACCAGATGCACACCTGTGCAGTGGTCGTCGACATACAACCAATCGCGCTCATTGAGTCCGTCGCCGTACAAAGGAATTTTTTTGCCATCCAGCAAGTTGGTTGTAAACAACGGAATTGCTTTTTCAGGGTATTGAAATGGTCCAAAATTATTGGTGCAACGCGTGACCACAACTGGCACGCCATGTGTTGCGTGGTAACTGAGTGCAATGAGGTCAGAGCCTGCCTTTGACGCCGAATACGGTGAGCGCGGCTCGAGTGGGTCGGTCTCCTTCGACGAACCAACTTCAACCGAGCCATACACCTCGTCGGTGCCAATGTGCACAACGCGAGCAATCTCAAGTTGACGCGCGGCATCCATAATCACGTTTGTTCCAAAACAGTTGGTCAAGATGAAGTCTTCGCTGCCAACAATCGAGCGGTCGACGTGACTCTCTGCGGCAAAGTGCACCACCGCGTCATGACCTTTCATCGCAGCAATTACATCGCCTGGCTGACAAATGTTGCCCTTCACAAACGAATACCGCGGGCTGTCATCAACATCTCTGAGCGTTGACATATTGCCCGCATACGTGAGTGAGTCGTACACCGTGACCGAATGATCGGTGTTGGCCAACACCCATCGCACATAGTTTGAACCAATAAAGCCAGCGCCGCCCGTAACAAAAATCTTCATGTTGTTACCTCAGGTGCGCAAGCCAAAGTGTGGCTGAAATTGTTTGTCGATTTGGCCGCGCTGTGGGTTTTCTTGATCGCGCATGGACAAAATTGGGTCGGCAATCCCCCAGTCTGCTTTGACGGCTGGATCATTCCATGCAAGACCACGCTCATCGGTTGGGTTGTAATAACTGTCAACCAAATACGTGATCGTCATGTCGGTCAGCGATGCAAAACCATGAGCAACACCTGGCGGAATAAAAATTCCTCGGTGATCATGCGTGCCATCTGCTCGTGCGCCCAAGTCAACAACTTGTGTTGCGCCGTCGGTCGGCGAGCCAGTGCGCAAGTCGTGCAACACCACTCTGCACGTACCGTACGGCACGTACCAGTAGTCGCTCTGGTGCAGGTGATAATGCAACCCAACGATGCAACCCTTTTGGCGGTCTCCGCGATTGCCTTGCACCATTTCGCGACCAAGCGGAAACCACTGACGACGATAAGTCTCGATGAAATAACCGCGATCGTCCTTAAACATCGACGGCTCAACGATCTGCACTCCTGAAATAATTGTTGACTCTGTAATTGTTGGCATTTACTCCAGCTCCACTTTCGAATCGTCGCCCAACATCAGACGCAATGCGCGAGGCTTTTGCTCAGACCTTGTTACAGCAACATCACGACCGATCAACGAATCGGTGAGGCGCGCAATACCAATGATGCTCGAGCCGTCGAGCACAACCGAATGCTCCATCTCTGAATGCTCAACCTTGCAGTTGCGTCCAAGCGATGTGTATGGCCCGATGTAGCTGTGATCAACCACCGAGCCGCTTCCGATCACAACTGGCCCGCGAATTCGCGAGCCTTTGATAACGGCACCCTTCTCGATGACTACTCGTCCTTCTATCTTTGAGGCACTATCTACTTCGCCGTCATTGCGAGGCTCAAGCACTTCAAGAACAAGACGGTTGCATTCGAGCAGCGGATCTTTTTTGCCAGTGTCGATCCACCAACCTTGCAGTACTTGGTGATGCACAACTTTTTTCTCGTCAACGAGCCATTGAATTGCATCGGTGATCTCGAGCTCGCCGCGAGGTGACGGCTTGATCGATCGCACTGCTTCATTAATGGTCTTGTCAAACAAATACACGCCGACGAGGGCCAGATCACTCGGTGGGTTTTCAGGCTTTTCAACGAGTCGCACAACATGGCCGTTCTTATCGACCTCGGCAACACCAAACTGTTTCGGATTATCGACGTGACACAGCAAGATCTGCGCGGTCGGTGCTTTTGGTCCGCCTGCTGCACGAGCATTTTTGAAGTCGTCGACAAACTGTGTGAGCCCCTGCTCGAGCATGTTGTCGCCCAGATACATCACGAAGTCTTCATCACCCAAAAAGTCGTGAGCTATCAGCACGCAGTGTGCAAGACCAAGCGGTGCATCTTGCGGAATATAGGTGACCGTCACACCAAACTGAGATCCGTCACCAACAGCTGCACGGATCTCTTTGCCGGTCTCGCCAATGATGATGCCGATCTCTTTGATACCAGCCTTGGCCATTGCTTCGATGCCGTAAAACAAAATGGGCTTGTTGGCAATCGGAACCAATTGCTTGGCGCTTGTATGTGTGATCGGTCGCAGTCGCGTGCCAGCACCACCAGAGAGAATCAGGCCCTTCATACCGTCTACAGGATAGGCGAAACAACGACCCGCAACCCCCAGTTACTCCCCTGCCAACTAGCGTTGCAGCCATGACCGACGCCCTGCTACATGCCTTTGCCAAGCCCACCAAAACCGATTTTGTGCGCATTGTGCGGGGCAAAGGTTCGCTTCTGTGGGACGACAAGGGCAACGAATATATTGACGGCATCGGCAGCCTTTGGTATGCCCAAGTGGGCCATGGGCGCGACGAGATCGCTCAAGCCGTTGCCGAACAAATTTCGACGCTTGAAACGTATTCAACATTTGATCCCTTCAGTAATGACATTGCCGAAAAACTTGCCGCAAAGTTGCAAACGATTTCGCCGATGAAAGATGCGCGAGTGTTTTTGTGCGGCAGTGGTTCAGAGTCAGTGGACACAGCAATGAAACTTGCACGTGTTGCCCAAGTGCAGGCTGGTCACCCCGAGCGCACCATCATCATCTCGCGCATGCGCGGATACCACGGCACCAACTACGGCGGCACGAGCGCGCAGGGTTTGCCACTGAACAAAATTGGTTTTGGTCAGTTGCTTCCAGAAGTCGTGCAAGTCGACAGCGACAACCTGGAAGAACTTGCAAAGTTCATGAGCGAAAATAGTTCGCGCATTGCCGCAGTCATCACCGAGCCAATTCAGGGTGCGGGCGGTGTGTGGCCTCCGGCACCCGGTTATTTGGAAGGCGCACGCAAGCTGTGCGACCAACATGGTGCGTTTCTTATTTTCGACGAAGTGATTTCAGGTTTTGGTCGCATGGGCACCTGGTTTGCGGCAAACTTCTACAACGTTGCTCCCGACTTGTTGTGCTTTGCAAAAGGCGTTACGTCTGGCTACCAGCCGCTTGGCGGAGTTTTTGTTGCGCGCAAGGTTTGCGATGCTCTCGAGTCTGATCCAAACTTTTTCTTGCGCCACGGCTACACCTACTCCGGACACTCTGCAGTGTGTGCCGCTGCGTTGAAAAACATCGAGATCATCGAACGCGAAGGTTTGGTTGAGCGCGCAAAGCATGTTGGTGCAATCTTGAGCGCTTCACTCAAGGCTCTCGCCCAGGATGGCACGATTGACCATGTGCGCGGTGATGGCGCAGTGTGGGCAGCAGGCCTCAAACCAGACCAAAATGCTGTCACCATTCGCGACCGCATGATTCAGTTGGGCTCGATTGCGCGCGCGATCAATACCGACACGATTGCATTTTGTCCTCCGCTAGTGATCACCGATGCCGAACTTGGCAGACTGATGGACGCGTTTGCAACTGCAGCGCAAGGCAAATAGGTTTCATCAATAAACAGAATGTGAGAAATTATGTCGGCACAATCAACCGGACAATTGACCAATCAACGCGCATTCATTACTGGTGGAGCAAGTGGAATCGGAGCCGAGATGGCTCGCCGATTTACGCGCGAAGGCGCAAGCGTCGTCATTGCCGACGTCAACGACACTCTCGGTAAGGCCATTGCGGTTGAAGTAGGTGGCGAGTATGTGCATCTCGATGTCACTGACTCAACAGCATGGGACAATCTCATGCCAACTTTCGAGCCGTTTGACATCGTGTGCCTCAATGCGGGTGTGTCTACAAACTCCAATGTTTTTGGAGCCATTACCAACTATCCATTCGAGCACCTGAGCAACGACGACTACAGCAAAATCATGAGCATCAATGTAGACGGTGTCGTATTTGGTGCGCGTGCAGTAATCCCAAGCATGGTCGAGCGAAAGTCTGGCCACATTCTTGTCACGGCGTCGCTCGCTGGCATCGTGCCGATTGCAGCCGACCCGATTTATGGTCTCACCAAGCACGCAATGGTTGGACTCACCAAGTCACTCGGTTTAGCGCTCGAGCCATTCGGCGTCTGCGTGAGCGCACTGTGCCCCGCTTTTCTCGACACCCCGCTGCTTTCTGAAGAAACGCGACAGAATCTCAATTCGCTCGGCCTTGGCATCATGGATGTCTCGATTGCTGGCGACTTAGCTATGCGAGCACTCACTGAAGGCATCTCAGGCTCACAATGGATCGTGATGGACGGTCAGGCAATTGCGCAATATGTTCCTGCTGCTCCGTTTGCCTAAATGACCGCGCCGGTTTTCAATCCATTTGATCCGGCGTTTCGCGCCAACCCATATCCGTACTACGACGCGCTGCGCACACTTGAGCCTGTGCACACCACCGCATTCGGCATGGTTGTGCTCACTCGTTACGAAGACGTGTCCTCGACCCTCAAGAGTGCAGACTTTTCTCGCGATATCGAAAAGTATTCGACACAAGCATCATCCGAAGCGCGACAAGCGCGTCGAGATCGCCAAGAGTCCCGCACCAAATCAATCCTCAATCTCGACCCACCAGATCACACGCGTCTGCGTCGCATCGTCTCTAAGTCATTCACTCCTTCTGCGATGGAACGTTTGCGACCCCGCATTCAACGACTTGTCGACAACGTTCTCGATCGCGCACAGGAAGCCGGACACATTGAGCTAATAGACGACCTTGCTTTTCCCGTGCCATTTCAAGTCATCTCCGACCTTCTTGACATGCCTACCGATCGCGCCATCGAGTTGCGCCAGTGGTCGCAGATCATCACCAATTCGCTTGAGCCAACCGCCACCGATGAAGAACTCGTGCAATCCGAAAATGCAATTGCCCAGCTCGTGCCCTACTTGACCACCATTATCGAACACCGTCGCAAGCACTTGAGCGACGACATGCTTTCATCGTTAATCACGGCCGAAGAATCTGGCGAACAAATGACCACCGAAGAATTGATGGCTTTCGTGGTCTTGTTGTACATCGCTGGTCATGAAACGACTGTCAACCTGATTGGCAATGGCACACTTGGGCTACTCAACAACCCCGAACAACAAGCCATCGTCCACAACAACGGTCTCACCCAGGCACATATCGATGAGTTGTTGCGCTTTGATGGCCCTGTGCAACATACGGTGCGGGTGCCACTTGTGCCGGTGCATTACATGGTCGGCAACGAGCAAATAACTGTGCAGCCCGGCACAGTTGTGCTCACTTCGCTCGGTGGCGCAAACCACGATCCATCAATGTTCCAAAACCCAAATGACTTGCAGCTCAATCGCGCTAACGCAAATCGACACATGGCTTTTTCATCTGGAATCCACTACTGCCTTGGCGCATCATTGGCCAAACTCGAAACCGAGATCGCCATTGGCTCGCTCATCAAACGCTTCGCTCAGATCGAAGTTATTGGCACGCCATCGTGGCGAGACCGACTCACCATTCGCGGCGTCAACCAGTTGCGGCTTTCAGTCAGTTAAGCGGGCAATCAAACTGCTGGTGTCCCAGCGCTTGCCACCCATGGCGACTACTTCGGCATAAAACTTGTCGACCATTTCAGTCATTGGCAATTGCGCACCGTTGCGCGATGCCTCATCAAAGCAGATGCCCAAGTCTTTGCGCATCCACTCAACAGCAAAACCAAACTCAAACTCATTTCGCACCATCGTTTTTGCACGATTTTCCATTTGCCAAGACTGCGCTGCACCTTTTGAAATCACGTCGACCACATCGTCGGGGTTGAGGCCGGCGCGCATTGCAAAGTTGAGCGCCTCCGACAAACCCTGAGCAATACCTGCGATGCAAATTTGGTTAACCATCTTTGCCAACTGGCCAGAGCCTGCTGTTCCCAAAAGTTTGCTGCGTTTTGCATAAGCAGCGATGATTAATTCAATCGCATCAAAAGTCGCAGGGTCGTTGCTTCCGCACATGATCGTCAGCTGTCCATTTTCGGCGCCTGCCTGTCCACCCGACACCGGTGCATCGACAAACCCACAGCCTTGCTTGGCACACGCATCTGCAATCTCGCGCGCAATTGTCGCAGACGCCGTTGTGTGATCTACCAAGATGCCACCGGTCTTGAGTCCTGCCAAAATTCCGTCGGCACCAAAAACTACAGAGCTCACGTCGTCGTCATTACCCACGCACATCAACACGATGTCGGATGCCAAAGCAACTTCTCGTGGTGTCAGCACTCTTGCTCCACCATGCTCTGAGACCCACGCATCAGCTTTTGCAGTCGTGCGGTTGAACACCGTCATCGAGTGCTGCGCAGTTGCAAGATGGCGAGCCATTGGCCCACCCATGATTCCTAAACCGACGTAGCCGAGGCGCGCCATATCTGGCTATTTCTTTTTGGCAACTGCTTTGGCTGGAGCCTTAGCAACTTTTGCAACAGTCTTTGCAGCAGGTTTTTCAACAGCAGTCGTCGTTGTCTTCGAGGCTTGCTTAACCAACTTGGCGCCCTTTGAAGGCTTGAGCACACCTTGTTCGAGTGCTGCATCGAGCCACACTTGTGCGGCATCGGTCGACACTTTGAGTGCAGGTGATATTTCGGAAATCAAGTTGATACGCGCACGGTCATACATCGTTTTTTCTGCAGCCGACAACGCAGAGTCGCGGTCTCGTGCAGCCAAGTTGCGCACAACTTCGGCAACCTGATACACATCGCCGCTCTTGAGTTTTTCTTGGTGGTTCTTAAAACGTCGCGACCAGTTTGCTGGCACGCGTGGGTCGGCTTTCGACAACACCGAGCGCAAGTCTTCGAGTTCTGACTTGGAAACCGGAGGACGCACACCCACCTGGTTGGCCATCGCCGTTGGCACCGAAAGGGTCATCTCGTTGATCACGGTCTTCAGGATTAAATACTCCTGAACTGCTCCAAAGGCCTTCATCCGCTTGATGCCGTGAACGATGCAAGCACCATGTTGTGGATAAATGACGGTGTCGCCTTTTTTGAATTTCAAGTGAAGACCTCTCTACAGTCTGACCCCGAAAGGATAGACGATGAGACCACAAAACCCTCAAATTAGAGTTGTTTATTCCATATCAAACTGTCAGTCGTACTCGTGCCCCTCGCCTCGCCATTTACACTCAGCAGATGAGCGCATCAGCCACTTTCGAAAACTGGATGGATCCTCCCCACAATCGCTGGGCGTTCCATCATGTTGCGGACTTAATGGAAACCGCCCCGATCTCTAATCATGGCGACTTTATAAGCGCACTTCCCCGCCGTCCTATCGATCTGGACGACATCTCGTTTAAAGCTCTTGATGGCTCAACCACAAACTGGAAGCACCACTTGCGCGAAACTTATTGCGACGCTATCTGCGTGATCCACGATGGCCACATCATTCACGAGCGTTACTTCAATGGACTTGACGAAGGAAGTTTGCATCTGTTGAT
>CAXNIQ010000023.1:0-12104 GCA_964202465.1 Ilumatobacteraceae bacterium | reverse complement strand
CCCCGGTTGGAACCGAAGGGAGTTACCACGTTCATGCGTGCTTACGAATTAATGCTCATAGTTAGCGGCAACCTAGAAGAATCGGCTGCGCACAGTTGGATCTCCACTGTGACCAAGGCAGTCCAAGGTGTTGGTGGCACAGTCCACGGCTCACCTGATTGGTGGGGCAAGCGTCGTCTTGCGTATCCAATCAACAAACAAAATGACGGCTACTACGCGGTGTTCAATCTCATGGCACCAGGTGGAGCACTCGACGAATTCGAGCGCAGCCTTCGTATTGCGGACGATGTCCTCCGCCACAAACTTCTCCGTTTGCCAGATCAGGAAGCATCACGCCGCGGACTTGCCGCTGTGTCTGCCTAATTGATTTAGCTTTTTGAACTAGAAGCCACTTCGTAAGGAGAATCAACAATGTCAGATAACACCATCACTCTCGTGGGTAATCTCACCCGCGATCCAGAACTTCGTTTTACCACCACCGGCCGTGGAGTTGCCTCGTTTGGTATCGCCGTCGGTCGTCGTTATCAAGTCAACGGCGAATGGCAAGAACAAACTTCGTACTTCAATGTCACTGCATGGGGCCAACTCGGCGAAAACGCAGCTGCTTCGCTCACCAAGGGTGCACGAGTTGTTGTAACTGGTCGTCTCGAGCAACGCGAATACACCACCCGCGAGGGCGACAAGCGCACTGCCATCGACGTGATTGCCGATGAGCTCGGACCAAGTCTTCGTTGGGCAACCGCACAAGTAGAGCGCACGCCTAAAACAGATGGACAAGGACAGGGCCAAGGTGGAGCATCCCGTGGCGCAAACCCTGGCACCGATGTCAATCCACACGACACCGGCGAAGAACCTTTTTAACAACTATCACTCAATAACCACAAAGGGAATTAGGACATGACAAGTAAAACCAACAAAGCGAGGGCAGCGAAAGCTGCAATGCGCAAATACAAGAAGCGTCCAAACGTTCTGCATGCAGAACACATCGGTTACATCGACTACAAAGATGTCAACTTGTTGCAACGCTTCATGTCTGACCGATCCAAGTTGCGTGCTCGTCGCATGAACGGCAATACCGTTCAGCAGCAGCGTGACGTGGCACTTGCTGTCAAGAACGCGCGCGAGATGGCACTCTTGCCATACACCAAGCGCGTTGCTGCAGCTCGCGCACCTCGCCGTGGCGAAGAAGATGGCGGTTCACGCAGCGACCGTCCGCGTCGTGGCGCACCTAACACTGATGCCAGTTCAACCGAATCAGCATTTGTCGACAAATACGCAGCCGCTATTGATGCAGCCGAAGCTCCAGTAGCTGATGTGTCAACAGCCGCAACAACAGAGGAGGCATAAGCCATGAAAGTTCTGCTTCGTTCTGATATTGCAGGAGTTGGTCGCCGTGGCGACATCATTACTGTTTCATCTGGCCATGCTCGCAACCATTTGTTGCCACACGGCTTGGCCATTGTGGCTTCCGAAGGTGAAGTTGTGCAGGCTGGCGTGATGCGCCGTGCTCGCGACTTGCGCGAAAACACCGAGCGGGAAGCCGCTCGTGGTGTTGCCGCAAATCTGGCTAAGCAGTCGGTCAAGGTCAAGGCTAAAGCCGGCGCCGAAGGTCGTTTGTTTGGCTCGATCTCGACAACCGAAATCGCCGCCGCTCTTTTGGATCAAACAGGAATCACCGTTGATCGCAAGAACATCACCATCGAAACACCGATCCGCACAGTTGGAGACCACACGGTTTCTGTTGAACTGTATGGTGACGTCGTTGGTGCGATCAATCTCTCTGTTGTAGCCAAGTAATTCGGCACCATGGCTCCGCCTAGCGGGGTTTTATTGTGGTTATCCACAGTTAAGTCACATGGTTATGCCTCTATCGATCAACAGGCAAGTTCTGACAAGGTGGGTGTATGTCTTTCGTAGATGACTCACGCAGCGATACACGACCAGTGCAACGCAGTACTCAACGCGTACCACCACACAACCTCGATGCTGAAGCATCGTTGTTGGGTGCGATGTTGTTGTCGCGTGATGCTGTGGCCTCTGCACTTGAACGCGGTGTGCTTCCAGACGAATTTTACAAGCCGATTCACCGCCATATCTTTGATGCAATCCGGTCACTCAACACAGGTGGCGAACCAGTAGATGCAGTAACTGTTGCAGAAGAACTTCGTCGCGCGGGCACTCTCGACACCATTGGCGGACTCGATGCGTTGCTTACGTTGCAAAACGCAACTCCAGCAATCACAAGTGCCGATCGTTATGCAAAAATTGTTCGCGACACAGCACGACTACGTCGCCTCATTGGCGCAGCATCCGACATTGCCGAGATTGCATTTAATGAACCCGACGACGTCGATAAAGCAATCGATGACGCAGAGAGCAAAATTTTTGATATTGGTGAGAGCAATGTGGGCGATAACGCTCAATTTGTCAATGTGCTCATTGGTGAAGCAATTGAGAAACTTGAAACCCTTGTTGAGAACAAGGGCGCAATCACCGGTGTGCCAACCGGTATTTCCGCACTTGACAAAGTGTTGCTCGGCTTGCAACCAGGCACGCTCAATATCATTGGCGCGCGACCTGCAATGGGCAAGAGCGCATTTGCGCTCGGCATTGCGGTGCACGCTGCGCAGACACTGATGCAACCCGTTCTCTTTTTCTCGCTCGAAATGGGTAAAGCCGAACTTGCTCAACGTATTTTGTCGAGTGAAGCACGTGTCGACAGCACCCTGTTGCGTACCGGGCGTCCTTCGGCAAACGACTGGACAAAGATCGGACACGCGGTTGGTCGTTTGGATATTCCATTAATCATTGATGACAGTGCAGGTACTTCGGTCGGTCAGATACGCGCAAAGGCTCGTCGTACTATCAGCCGCGACGGTGGACTTTCGCTCATCGTGATCGACTATTTGCAACTGATGGGTGGCGATGGTCGACCAGAAAACCGCCAGTTGGAAGTCAGTGAGATCAGTCGAAAACTTAAGTTGCTCGCTCGTGAATTCAATGTTCCGGTCTTGGCATTGAGTCAGTTGAGCCGTCAACTCGAGTCGCGCACCGATAAGCATCCAACGCTTTCCGACTTGCGAGAATCTGGTGCTCTTGAACAGGATGCCGACGTCGTGATGTTTTTGTATCGCGGTGAAATTTATGATCAAGATCCAAACCTCAAGGGTTCTGCCGAAATCACTGTCGCCAAGCACCGTGCCGGACCATTGGGCACCGCACGACTTGCATGGCTTTCGACGTACACGCGTTTCGAAGGCGAGGCATCAGATCCTGTTGTCGACGCTGCAATTCGCAATTAAGTCATGTTTCTTGGCGCAGACCTCCTTGCATACTTGGTGTTAGCTCTTGGTGGGGCAATGTGTGTCGGCAACGTGCTTGCCATTGTGAGGCCTCCAAGTCGTACCAATAAACCCAAACAGAGCAGTGACGACCTAGACCGAGCACCGATTGCCCGCACAATCAGCATGGCAATCGTTGGTGGTGTTGCGGCTGGCTGGGCCTTGGTCAGTCTGTTGAGCGGGTGACGGGAATCGAACCCGCGTTCTCAGCTTGGGAAGCTGATGTTCTACCTCTGAACTACACCCGCGAAACCGTTGTAGAGAGTACCAACCCGAAATGAAGTTCAAATACCCGTTGCATAACTGACTGGGCATTCAGGGGGCCGTATTAGATAGTGTGCTTCGTTGTGATCCTGTCTGACAAAAGCATCCGCGAGGCCATTGCCGCGAAAAGAATCATCATCGACCCGCTTGATGAGTCGTGCTTGCAGCCGTCATCGATTGACGTCAAGGTGTCCAACTTGTTCAGAGTGTTTCGTAATCACACCGCAGCGGTCATCGATGTAAAAAAGGATCTTGCCGATCTCACCGAACTGGTTGAGGTGCCCCAAGACGGAGTGTTTATGTTGCACCCAGGCGAATTTGTTTTGGGTTCAACACTCGAGCGAGTGGCAATCGCCGACGATCTGGTTGCGCGCGTTGAAGGCAAGAGCTCGCTCGGTCGACTTGGCTTGCTGATTCACTCAACTGCTGGGTTTATTGACGCTGGCTTTGATGGCCACATCACGCTCGAGTTATCAAATGTTGCCAATCTTCCAATCACGTTGTATCCAAACATGAAGATTGGCCAAGTGAGTTTCATGACAATGACAACTCCTGCCGATAATCCGTATGGCAAGGGTGCACGCGGCTCAAAATATCAGGGTCAGCGCGGGCCGACCCCAAGTCGCTACTTCGAAAACTTTCGCTAGCTAGTTGCCGGCAATTGGCACTGTGAGTGGCGCAGGTCGCTCAGCGTTTAGGCGCTCTCCGTTTTCGAGCGCATCCAGCAAGTGAATGGCAATATCGGCAACTTTTACTTCGGTCTCTTCTTTGCCAGCACCTTTTACGCCGTCGTCCAGCATGATGTAGCAGAATGGGCATGCCGTTGCGACGCGGCTTGCACCAGTTGCAATTGCTTCCGCTGCTCGCTCGTCGTTGATCTTGGTTCCGATGTTTTCTTCCATCCACATGCGTGCGCCGCCGGCGCCGCAGCACATTCCGGTGGTTCCGTTGCGCGGCATTTCGACAAGTTCTGCACCCTTGATGGAGCTGACAACATTTCGTGGTGCCAAGTACACGTCGTTGTGACGACCGAGGTAGCACGAGTCGTGATAGGTGATGCGCTCTTCGAGAGTCGCATTGCTTACGTCTAATTTGCCGCTGTCAATCAAGTGCTCGAGCAATTGTGAGTGGTGAATCACTTCATATGTGCCACCCAGTTGTGGGTATTCGTTGGCAAGGGTGTTAAAGCAGTGTGGGCATTGCGTAATGATCTTGCGCACACCCATGCCGTTAAGCATCTCAATGTTTGGCATGGCCAGCATCTGGAACAAATATTCGTTGCCACTGCGACGAGCACTGTCACCCGTGCACATTTCGCTTGGTCCAAGAATTGCAACATCCACGCCTGCGCGCTTGAGCAACTTGGCCATCGACTGCGTGACTTTCTTGTTCTTGTCGTCGAAACTTCCGGCACAACCAACCCAGTACAAGTACTCGTGATTAAATGCCGCGCCAGGATCAAGCACTTGAACATCAAGATCCTTTGCCCAGTCACCACGCTCGCCTTGGTTCATGCCCCAAGGGTTGCCCTGGTTTTCCATTGCGCGATATGCGTTGCCCAATTCGGCAGGGAAGTCGCTTTCCATCAGCGACAAATAACGACGCATATCGAGGATCTTGTCGAGAATTTCGATGTTCACAGGACAGATTTCGTCACATGCCTTGCAGCTCGTGCACGCCCACACTTCTTCTGAGGTGATCCGCTCAAACAACGAGTTGATCGAGATGGTGATTTCACTGTCAACGCCAATTGGCGGCGATACTTTTCCACCTGGGGCATGCGCAGCAGTTGCGGCCATCACCTCACCACTCTTGAGCACGATTTCGCGCGGGTCAAGAGGCTTGCCTGTTGCATGTGCCGGGCACACACTCGTGCATCGACCACACATGGTGCACGCATCGAGGTCGAGCAGTTGCTTCCATGTGAAATCTTCGATGACGTGTGCACCAAATGTTTCGAGTGAAGTCTCTGTAAGATTTGGCATTGCCTTCATCGCACCCTTTGGCCGCTCGCGATCTTTGAGGTACATGTTGAGTGGTGATGTAAAAATGTGGCGCAACATCGTGATCGGCAAGATCGCGAGAAAGACGATGAAGGCTGCAACGTGCGCCGCCCACCAAGCCTGATGCCATGTTGTCAACGTGCTCGCCGATGCACCATTGACAAGTTGTGCAAGTGGGTATCCAACAAAGCTCCATTTTTCAAAACCAAGGTCAACACCTGCTGCTTGACCTTGAGCAATACGGAACATCTCCGCACCAAAACCGCTCAAGCCGATTACTAAGAGCGTTGCAAGAATCAGCGCATGTTCTGCCTTGGTCTTGATGCGAATGCGGTATGGGCGTTGCACATATCGGCGCACGATGGCCCATACAACACCACCCGTAAACATCAATCCCGCAAAGTCGCCAATAGCGGCATAGGCCTTATAAATATCGCCGTGCAAAAACTTGAGTGCTGGTGGCAACTGGTGATCCAGTTCGAGCATGGTTGTAACGCCGAGCAGAATCAAGAATCCGAAATACATCATTGAGTGCATTAAGCCGGCGGCACTGTCGCGCAAGAGAGTGCGCATGTATACGCCAGAGCGATAGTCGGCGAGGCGTTGCTTTGCATTTTTACGAGTTGTTTTGCGACGATCTGGCGCACCGCGCTCCCAGTTACGAATGCGGTCGGCAAAACGTATCGAACCCCAAATCAATAGCATCGGTATGACGGTGTAAAACGCAATTTGTAATGCGCCAGGAATTCCCTTGAATACTTCGCGATGTACAAGCGATGTTTCTTCCCAGCCAGTGATCTGTGGGATAACGCCAGAGATCATGGTGAAGACGCCGATGCCGACTCCAAATGCAATCGAAATTTGATATGGCTTGATGCGCTTTGCGCCGGCCACGGGGGCAGTTGGTGTGTCGTGTGTGGTGCTCATGAATATCTCACGCTAGTTGCTTGGCGCGACACGGCGTCTGCCGCCGCCGCAATGGTGGCCGCATCGCCCATGAAGTCCACCGACTTCACCTCCATCGAGTCCGTAAATTCGTAACGACGAGGTACCCCAGTCGGAATGTTCATCTCGGTGATATCCCCAGCCGAAATATGTTCGAGATGCATTGCGAGGGCACGAATCGAATTTCCATGAGCAGTCACCAGCACGTTGGCGCCCGCTTGCAACTGTGGACGAACGACATCGTTCCAGTACGGCAGCACTCGCGCGAGCACATCCTTTAAGCACTCAGTTGCTGGGAGCAAATTTTTATCGAGTCCTTGGCGAACGAGCTCTTGATATTTGGGTTCATTTGTCGGATGTTCCGGACTGTCAAGTGGCGCTGGGGGTGGTGCAACATCAAAGCTTCGTCGCCAAATCATTGTCTGTTCAGCACCATGCAACTCTGTGGTTGCTTTTTTGTCGAGACCCTGCAGCGCCCCATAGTGACGTTCGTTGAGGAGCCAAGTTTTGGCAACGGGCAGACTGTCTTGACCCAACTCATGCAACACCAATTGGGTGGTGTCAATTGCCCGCTCCAACAGACTGGTGTGTGCTGCTCCAAAGCTCATGCCGGCCTGGCGCAAAGTCACCCCGGCGGCCTTGGCCTCAGTAATCCCCAGTGGGGTCAGGGGCACATCGTGCCAGCCAGTAAAGAGGTTCAGTTGATTCCACGTACTCTGCCCATGTCGAAGGACAATCAGCGTTCCGGGCATCTACAAATCGTAGGCTAAACAGCCAATTTCGGCCATATTTCGCTTCACTATTGCCTCTCCGCTACCTCTCTACTGCCCATTTTCATGCCTTGTGACAAATGTTGAGTGTATATCACTCAACTTTTATGTTGTTGAGGTTGTCAGGTTTCAAAGGCACCCTTAGAGTAGTGAGCACGAGTAATCCCCCAATCACCCCAAAGCAATCAGGAGCACTACACATCATGGCAAAAGCAGTCGGAATTGACCTCGGAACCACCAACTCAGTTGTCGCAGTTTTGGAAGCCGGCGAAGCCGTTGTTATCCCCAACTCGGAGGGCTCACGAACAACCCCTTCCGTTGTTGCATTCTCAAAAGCCGGTGAAGTTCTTGTCGGCGAAGTCGCAAAGCGCCAGGCCATCACTAACCCAGAGCGCACCTTTCGCAGTATCAAGCGCCACATGGGTGAAAACTGGAAGTCGGAAGATGTAGACGGCAAGAAGTACACGCCGCAAGAAATCAGCGCGCGAACACTCATGAAGTTGAAGCGCGATGCCGAAGCATATTTGGGTGACACCGTGACACAGGCCGTGATCACCGTGCCCGCATATTTCGACGATGCACAACGCACTGCAACAAAAGAAGCCGGCGCAATTGCAGGTCTCGAAGTATTGCGCATCATCAACGAGCCAACAGCCGCAGCGCTTGCCTACGGACTCAACAAGGGCGACGAAGACGAAACAGTGTTGGTGTTCGACTTGGGTGGTGGCACGTTCGACGTCAGCGTGCTCGAAATTGGAGACGGCGTGTTTGAAGTAAAGAGCACTCACGGCGACACGCACCTCGGTGGCGATGATTGGGACCAACGCGTAATCGATTGGATGGTGCAGCAATTTAAGGCAGCACACGGAGTCGACCTTGCAGTTGACCGTATGGCAACACAACGTCTCAAGGAAGCTGCCGAAAAAGCAAAGATCGAGTTGTCGCAAAATCAGCAAACACAAATCAACTTGCCATTTATCACGGCAACCGCAGCCGGCCCATTACATATGGACGAGTCACTGACTCGCGCAAAATTTCAAGAACTCACCGCAGATTTGTTGGAGCGTTGCCGCAAGCCATTTGAGCAGGCCATCACCGATGCAGGTTTGTCAAAAGGCCAGATTCACCATGTCATCTTGGTCGGCGGTTCGACGCGCATGCCAGCAGTACAAGACCTCGTGCAGAGCCTGACGGGCAAAGAGCCAAACCGCACAGTAAACCCAGACGAAGTTGTTGCTATTGGCGCAGCAGTGCAGGCTGGAGTATTGCGCGGCGACGTGAAAGACATATTGTTGCTCGACGTAACTCCACTTTCGCTCGGCATCGAAACAAAGGGTGGCGTGATGACAAAACTTATCGAGCGCAACACCACGATTCCTACTCGTCGCACCGAAGTGTTTACAACAGCCGATGACATGCAACCATCAGTAGAGATTCATGTGTTGCAAGGTGAGCGCGAGATGGCCAGCTACAACAAGACTCTTGGCAAGTTTCAGCTTGTCGACTTGCCACCTGCACCACGCGGAGTTCCACAGATTGAAGTCACATTTGATATCGACGCCAACGGCATCGTGCACGTGTCGGCAAAAGATCGCGCAACCAGCAAAGAGCAGTCAATGACCATCACCGGTCAGTCTTCATTGGCAAAAGATGACATCGCCAAAATGGTGAAGGATGCCGAAGAGCACGCCGAAGAAGACAAGGCTCGACGCGAAGAAGCAGAAATTCGCAACAACGCCGACTCGCTCGTTTATCAAACCGAAAAAGTTTTGCGCGAGCAAGGCGAAAAAGTCACAGAGGAAGAGCGCGCAGCAGTTGAGGGTCCAATGGCAGAACTCAAGACATTGTTGCAAGGTTCAGACAACGCCGCGATCAAGATTGCAACCGAAAAGTTGATGACCGCAAGCCAGGCATTCGGCCAGAAGTTGTATGAGTCTGCTGCGCGTGACACCAACGCTGCCGGCACGTCGGCAAGTGGCCAAGGCGCTACTGGAGCAAACGATGATGACATTGTTGATGCAGAAATTGTCGACGAGAAATAATTCGGAATCGACAATTTGTCATGACCGACAATCCAGAAAATGAACCGGAAAACAGTAACGAGTTGGTGCAAGATCTCGAGTCGGCTTTTGCCGAACTCAACATCATCGAAGTTGTAAAAGAACGCGATGAGTTCAAAGACATCGCTCTTCGAGTGCAAGCCGACTTCGAAAATTATCGTAAGCGTGCTGCTACGCAACTCGCCGACGAAGTAGATCGTTCAACTGGTCGCATCGTCGAGTCGTTGTTACCAGTGCTCGATGCTTGTGAGGCTGCAGTGAGCCACGGTGTGACGGGTGTTGAGCAAGTGTGGAGTTCGCTTCTGAGTGCTGTGCAAAAACACGGTCTCGAGGCACTTGACTTGGCAGGCCATCCCTTCGACCCATCACTTGCAGAAGCAGTGATGCACGAAGAAGGCGACCCTGCAGATTCTGCCAGCGAACCGATGGTTGTTGAAGTGTTGCGCACTGGTTATCGATGGAAAGGTCGCGTGTTGCGAGCGGCAATGGTCAAGGTCAAGGGGTAGCAATGCAACGCGAGTGGTTTGAAAAGGACTACTACGCGACCCTAGGCGTATCAAAGACCGCTACACCCAAAGAGATCACGAAGGAATACCGCAAACTTGCACGCAAGTTTCATCCAGATGCAAACCCTAATAACGCGTCAGCCGAAGAGCGATTCAAAGAAATAGCCGCGGCATATGATGTCATCGGTGATGAGGAAACTCGTAAGGAATACGACGAGGTACGCCGAGCAGGACCATCGTCATTTGGTCCGAGTGGTCGTGCCGGCCAATCTCCCGGATCGTTTCGTTTCGACGGTAACAACATGGGTGCAGATGGCATGGGTGACTTGCTTGGCCAAATGTTTGGCGGAGGTCGCCGCCGCAACAACAATGGTGTTGGCCCGCAACGAGGAGCGGAAATAGAAGCGTCACTGACGCTTGATTTCATCGATGCTGCGCACGGATTGACGACATCTCTGCACCTCACTTCCGAAGCTGAGTGTTCGTCGTGCAATGGCAGTGGAGCACGCGCAGGAACTTCACCGAAGCAGTGCCCACAGTGTCGCGGTCGCGGAGTAGTTGAAGACAATCAAGGCCCTTTTGCGTTTTCATCACCCTGCCCAAGATGTAATGGCCGAACAGTTGTCATTGAGTCTCCTTGTATTGGCTGTAGAGGCTCCGGAGTTGAGATGCGCGCGCGCGAAGTAAACGTGCGCATTCCTGCAGGCGTCGACGACGCGCAACGCATACGGCTCAAGAGCAGAGGTGCACCCGGGCGTAACGGTGGCCCGGCAGGTGACTTGATTGTGTTGTGTCGAGTAACGCCTCACGCGGTATTCGGACGCGATGCCCAGAATCTCACTCTGCATCTTCCCATCACATTCGCCGAAGCAGCATTGGGTGCCGATATCGATGTGCCAACACTTGATGGCTCGCTCGTTAAGTTGCGAATTAAGCCAGGAACACAATCTGGTTCACGACATCGCATCAAGGGCAAAGGTATCGATGGTGCAAAATCGAGCGGCGACCTCATCGTCACCGTCGATGTCGTCGTACCAACGAAATTGAACGATCAACAACAACAAGCAGTGAACGACTTTGCTACAGCAACAACCGAATCTGTCCGTGAGTCAGTTTTGCAATCAGCATCAGCCAAGAAGAGGGGTTAACCAATGGAACGCGAACTTCACGCTTTGTATGTGATCTCAGTTGCTGCAGAACTTGCAGGTGTGCACCCTCAAACGCTGCGTATCTATGAGCGACGCGGATTGTTGCAGCCAGCACGCACCACGGGGGGAAATAGGCGCTACAGCAATGCCGACATACAACGGCTATTACGCATTAGCCAATTGGCAGAAGCGGGCATGAACCTCGAAGGGATTCGTCAGGTTCTCGAACTGGAAGCACACGTCGCACAGTTGCGGGCCGAAGTAGCGCAGTTGCAACGCGAACTGGCTGTTGCTGTGGCGGTTGTTGAGCGCAGTGGCCGTTTCGAGTTGGTGCCATTACGTCAGTCGGTCACCGTTTTTGGCAGCAGACCAAGCATCTTCCGCCGAGACGAGTGAGATGTCGAGCATCAGGCACTAGACTCTTCTTACGTTCCCCACAATTTGAGTAGGAGCGTTGCATGCCTGTCGCAGTTGTCGTTGGTACCCAATGGGGTGATGAAGGCAAGGCCAAAATCATTGACCTTTTGGCAGGCACTCATTCACATGTAGTTCGCTATCAGGGCGGACACAACGCCGGCCATACCGTTGTTGTAGGTGATCAGCGCTACGCACTGCAACTTGTTCCAAGCGGAGTCTTGTACGAACACGTCACTCCCGTAATTGGCAACGGAGTCGTTGTTGACATGCCAACCCTATTCAACGAAATCGACGTCTTGGAAGGTCGTGGTGTGTCGTGCGCACGGCTCAAGGTTTCGAGCCTCGCCCAACTCATTTTTCCGTGGCACCAAGCTTTTGATGCTGTTGCCGAAAGCGCTCGAGGCGACGCCAAGATCGGCACAACTCTCAAAGGAATAGGGCCTGCATACGCCGACAAAGCATTGCGGATAGGTATTCGTGCAGGAGATGTGCGTGACCTGAGTCGTTTTGAGAAGTTGGTGCGCGAGCGTGCAACGGCGGCCCTTGCAATGCTCAAGTCTGTTGGCGGTGAGTCGTTTGATATAGAAGAAGTAGTCGCACGATTTATAGTGCTTGGCAAACGACTTGTTCCGTACATCGCCAATACTGTC
>CAXNIQ010000022.1:0-12276 GCA_964202465.1 Ilumatobacteraceae bacterium | reverse complement strand
AGACGGCGAGACCGGTCACGCACACGGACACCTCGAGTATCTCGCCGAAGTCGGCGACCCTGCTTCTGGTGAGCCAATCGGTGACACCGAGCAAAATCTCAAAGCATCAATTGCTGGCGAGACCTATGAGTACACGCAGATGTACCCAGGCTTTGCTAAGACAGCACGCGATGAAGGTTTTTCGGAAATCGCTGAATGGTTTGAGACACTTGCACGCGCCGAAAAGAGTCACGCTGGTCGTTTCTCTGAGGGGCTCAAGAGCCTCGCTTAATCATTAAGTTATTGGTTGCAGCGAGTGGTTGTGCGTCAAGGCGCACAACCACTCAATGCGAAATCTTTATTCCCATCTTTTCGATGCGTTGTGAAAGCCCCCACTCATGACAATTACATACGACCCAAAACATCCGATGTATCTCGACGAGGCCGATACTCGTCACGAACTCGAGCGCGTCTACGACCTGTGTCACGGATGTCGATTGTGTTTTAAGTTTTGCCCATCGTTTCCAACTCTCTTTTCATATATCGACGTACACGACGACCAAGATGCCGGCAAGATGACGCCAGCACAACAAGATCATGTGATCGACGAATGTTTCCAATGCAAGTTGTGTTACATCAACTGCCCATACACACCCAATCAGCATGAGTGGGCACTCGATTTTCCGCGCCTCATGCTTCGTGCCGATGCGATGCGTCGTGAGAACGGGCAAATGTCGCTGCGCAACAAACTCACGACAGCTGTCATGGGTCGCACAGATGCAATTGGCAAAGTCGCAACATCGATGGGCGTCGTCACCGACGTAGTAATGGGCGCAAAACCAGGATCGCTGATTCGCAAAGTTGTCGAAAAAACAGCAGGAATATCGAGTGTTCGATTGCTTCCGCCATTTGCGCGGAGCCGTTTTTCGACTTGGTTCAAAAATCGACCAAAGACAACGTTGCTCAATCGCCAAGCAAAAGTTGCACTCTTTCCAACTTGTTTGGTGGAATACCAAGATCCAGGTATTGGCCAAGATCTCATCAAGGTCTATGAGCGCAATGGTATTGAGTGTTCGCTTGCTGGTGAAGCCGCGTGTTGCGGCGCGCCTTTCTTGCACAGTGGCGACGTTGACACGTTTACCAAAGTCGCAAAGAAGAACGTCAAGATGCTGGCCGATGAAGTGCGTGCCGGCAACGAAATTGTTGTGCCACAGCCAACGTGCGGATACGTGCTGAAGAAAGACTATGTCGACTACGTGGGTGGTGCAGATGCAACTCTTGTCGCCGAAAACACCTATGACGCAGCCGAGTATTTGATTCGTTTGCACAAAACTGAGGGCAAGTCGCTTGACCTGAATTTCACGGGTGAAATACCTGAAACCATTACGTATCACACACCATGTCACTTGCGTGCACAAAATATTGGGCTAAAGAGTCGTGACTTGATGAAACTCACCGGAGCAAAAATCAAACTCGTGCAGCAGTGCTCGGGCATCGACGGCATGTGGGGTCTGCGAGCGGAAAATGCGCACTTATCAATACCTATTGCCGAGAAGCTCGGTCGGATGATCAACGATGCAGAGGGCGATGTTGTGACGGGTGACTGCCACCTCGCCAACACTGCGATCAACGAACAAACCGGCAAGCAGGCGATTCACCCGCTACAAGTCGTCGCTCGTGCATATGGCATTAAGCCAGAGGAGAAAAAATGAACGTGAATACAACACGAAAACTACAGCTCTCCGACATCTTGGATCTTCGCGCATACGAACGTATTCGCGATGAGCGTCGCGTCGAGATCATCGAGATCAAACGCCGCCGCCGCGTACAACTCGGCACTGTCGTAACGCTGATGTTTGAAAATCGGGCGACAATGCAATCACAAATCCACGAGATGATGCGCGCCGAGAAAGTCGTGCGCGATGAGCAGATTCTCGAAGAACTTCACGCATACAATCCGTTAATTCCTGAAGCAGGGCAGTTGTCGGCAACATTGTTTATCGAGTTGACGACTCCGGAGCAGATGCTCGAGTGGTTGCCAAAGCTCGTCAATATTGAGAGGTCAATCGCGATCAAGCTCAGTGATGATTCAACTGTTATGTCAATTGCAGAAGAGGGTCATGCAGAAACGCTGACGCGCGACAACGTAACCGCTGCTGTCCATTACATCCGATTTGAATTTTCGCAGCAGCAGGTTGAAGCATTTGCTAGCGGTGATGTCGAGGTTTTAAGCGTGCACCCGGCGTATCGAGAGTCGGTGCAGTTGCCCAAGTTTGTGGTTGACGAATTATTGACCGATCTTCGCAATTAATTGCTAGGAGCACCTCTGACCCTTGTCGGGCAAAGGAATAGTCGTCCTGTTGCGGTGATTTGGATTGGCATGGGGACGACCCTCGGTTCTACAGTCGGGTCTAGGAAAATTGCGCTCAATGCTGAGCACAAGGGGGGCCTAGATGTCGGTTGCAGATGTTGTGTGGAGAACCAAAGGCGCTTGCCAGGGCTTGGATGCCGAAATTTTTTATCCAGACAATGAAGATCATGCCGACTTTGCTATTTCGGTGTGTTCTGAGTGCGAGGTGCGCATAGCGTGTTTGGATTATGCACTCGATAATCGTGAACAACAGGGAGTCTGGGGCGCCACAACTGCCCGCGACAGGCGCCGAATGCTGCGTCAACGCAAACAAACTGCGTAGTTGGAGCGCGCGATGAGCGCGATTGATCGCATCGGCGGATGGTCACAGTTACTCGCAACGTTGTTGCGTGGCGAAGACTTGTCAAGCAATGATGCGCAGATTGCGATGGAAGCAATATTGCATGGCGAAGCAACGTCAGCACAGATCGCCGCCTTTGCAACTTCGCTTCGCTCAAAAGAAGAGACCGCAGACGAATTGCAAGGCATGTTGGCAGCGGTGCTTGAAGTATCAGAACCCGTGCCGCTGAGTGCAAAATTGTCATCGCGCGCAATCGACATTGTCGGTACTGGTGGCGACAAATCGCACTCCGTCAATATTTCGACCATGGCAGCATTCGTTGTTGCGGGAGCAGGAGTGCCGGTGTGTAAGCACGGAAACCGCGCTGCCTCGTCGCAATGCGGAACAGCCGATGTGCTTGAGGCTCTTGGGATCAAGATCGATTTGGATGGTGAAGGGGTTGCTCACTGTGTTGAACAAGTGGGTATGGGTTTTTGCTTCGCTCCAAAGTTTCATCCGGCATTTCGCCACGCTGGTCCGACTCGCAAAGAATTAGGAGTGCCGACAGTCTTCAACTTGTTGGGTCCAATGGCCAACCCCGCGCAAGTTTCATTCATGGTGGTTGGAGTGGGTGACCCAAACATGGCGCACAAAATGGCACATGCAATTGCTGGTCGTGGCGTGCAGCGTGCATGGGTAGTGCATGGCCATGGCGGACTCGATGAGCTTTCATTGAGTGGTGATTGCCCTGTTGTTGGGATTGATCATGGCAATGTGACCGAGTTTGTTGTCAACGCAAAAGATTTGGGTCTGCAACCTGCCGATGTATTGGCCGTGCGTGGTGGAGGCCCAGCACACAATGCACAAGTCATTCGCGACACCTTTGGTGGCACTCGTGGCGCTGTGCGCGACATCGTCGTATTGAATGCCGCGGCTGGTCTGGTGGTGGCAGGTGTTGCGGTGCATTTGGTGGACGGAATTGAGCGCGCGCAGGCAAGCATTGATTCCGGTGCAGCAAACGGAGTGGTCGATGCACTGATTGCAACAAGCAACGCTGTGGCAAAATAGTTCGCCATGAGTCAAACATCTTTTTCCGTTCGCGTGCCAGCAAGTTCGGCGAATCTTGGCTCTGGTTTTGATGCATTGGGTATGGCGCTCACTGTGTATCTCGAAATGGGACCTGTCGTCGACGATGAAGTTCCTGCTGGTGCGAAAGTCGTCGATCAGTATCACCCCAGTCATATTGCGTTTCGCAGTTACGGAGGCGTCGGAGACGTATGGGTCCGTTCAAGAATTCCCATGGGTCGAGGTCTTGGCTTTAGTGGAGCGGCGAGAGTCGCCGGAATTGTCTTGGCACACGCTCAACTGAACGGCACTAGCAGCGAGGCACTGGTGTCGGCACGCAAGGAGATCTTGCATGCAAGTACTCAACTCGAAGGTCATCCCGACAACGTTGCTGCATCACTTGTTGGCGGTGTAACAGCTAGTGCTTCAGGCGAAGTCGTGCGTGTGCCGCTTGCGCTCGATCCAGTAATCCTCGCTTGGGTACCAGACACTCAAACAAGTACCGAAAAATCGCGTACTGCATTGCCAGACTCACTTTCACGTGTGGATGCGGTGTTCAACATTGGTCATACAGCGCTCTTGATAGGTGCTCTTGCATCAGGTGATGTATCGGTGTTGCGTGCTGCAACCCAAGATCGCATCCATCAAGACATTCGATTGGCTCATGCGCCAACATCTAAAGCAGCACTCGACGCAGCCTTAAGCACCAGTGCGTGGTGTGCGTGGTTGTCGGGTTCTGGGCCAACGGTTGCCGTGATGTGCGACAAGTCGGATGCAAAGCTCATTGCTTCGCAGTTACCTCAGTCTGGTGATGTGCTCGAGTTGGCTATCGATCAACACGGTGCAGTAATTATTTAAAGATTCGGGTCGACGAGTACTCGGCCTTGCATCTTGCCGGCAAGAATGTTGTCAAGTTGTGCAGGAAGATCTGCAAGTCCAATAATCTGCGCATGCTCGGTGTCGAGCCACGATGGTCGCAGGTCAGTGGCAATGCGCGCCCACATGGCACGTCGCACTGCGATCGGTGTTTGCACACTGTCGATGCCGAGCAGATTGACACCGCGCAAGATAAATGGCAGCACTGTCGTTGCTAATCCATTGCCGCCAGTAAGGCCACTTGCAGCAACCGAAGCTCCGTAGTTGAGCGTGCGTAACACGTAGGCGAGCGTTGATCCGCCGACGCAGTCAACTGCGCCAGCCCATCGCTCGCGTTCGAGTGGCTTTGGCGACTCAGCACTTGTTTCTTCCCGCAAAATAATGTCGCTTGCGCCAATCGACTTCAGCCAAACGCTCGATGCTGCCTTGCCGGTGGACGCAACAACTTCGTAGCCACGCGCAGCCAACATGCCAACTGCAACTGAACCGACACCGCCCGTTGCGCCAGTCACTAATACTGGGCCACTGCCAGCGGTAAGTCCAGCACGCTCGAGTGCATCAACCGACAGAGCAGCGGTAAAGCCTGCAGTGCCAATCATCATCGCGGTGCGCGTGGTCATGCCTGCTGGCAAAGCCACCAACCACTGTGCAGGTATGCGCGCAAACGCGCTGTATCCGCCATGGCGTGCAACACCGATGTCGTAACCGTGAGCGATGACCTGGGTGCCAACTAGAAAATCTGGGCTTGATGATTCAACAACCGTGCCGGCGAGGTCAACACCAGCAATCAACGGGTCAATGCGCGCAACTCGACCCTTCTCGCTTGTGGCCAGACCGTCTTTGTAGTTGATGCACGAGTACTCCACGGCAATCAACACGTCACCTTCGCCCAGATTATCTACTGGCACGTCGGTGATCTGTTGTGTCCATACGTCGTTGATCTTGCCAACGGTAAATGCGCGGGATGTTGATGGGTTGCTCATGTTGTGTGCCTTTCAGTGAGTATGGAAACTTTATGCGCTGAGTTGTAGTTCTTGTACAACGGCGTTGGTGTGTGCCGACCAGCCCTTTGCTGAAACATTTTTTGGTCGCATAAGAGTGAGTAGTCGTTTGGCAGCAGTATTGCCGATTGATATCGACTTGTTGCGCGCAGACCAAACATTGTCATGACTACGGAGTAGGTCTTGAGCCACTTCGGCAGGGTTGTGAAGGCGTAAAAGATTGTCAATGCGGTACACGCAGATGTTCCATGCTGCATATGCACCAGCCGCTTGAGTCGCGTCGGAAACCACTTGCTTCCAATCGTGCTCAAATTCAACAATGGACATTGGGTTGTTGACATGGTTCATCAGTGAAGATGTTTCGTCAAAGACGATTCCTATATCGCTTCCCGAAATATTTGCTTGGTGTCTAGACAATTCGTTGCTGAGTGATGCGGTAATCGCTTTTGGTTTATATGCATTGTTGATGTCGCGATGAAGATTGATGGAAAGACAGTTATGACCCTTGTGTGTGTCGTGATCTATTGGGCCGCCAGCGCACAGCCACTCTTGGGGCGTTCTATCTGTCAATGTTGCACTCTTTGTCGAGGCAGTACGAGCTCTTTCAAGAGATGTCATCATGTCATCTTCCATAAAGAGCAAGACGTGTTTGCCTGCGGGCCGAACGGCTTGCGAAAACAATTCGTTTGCGCTCATTCGCAATGCCGTTGCAAGCCTGGCAATCATGTCGACTGTGGGTGACGGGCTCATTGCGCCGGTTCTATTGGCATCGAGGCCGTTTCTTGATCGCTCTAAGGCAACCACGTATGGCTGAGATATGTTTGCCCGCTTTGCAAGTTGTCGCGTGGTGAGACCGAGTAGTTGGCGTCGCTGGGTGAGCAATTGGGCAAAGCGAACAGCGTCGAAGACGAATGATTCGTTTTTCTGATTCTTCTGGTGCTTGTGGTGCATGATTTTGTTACTCACTGACTGATCACTATAGTGATCAAATCATGGAAACAACGAGTCAACCAGTTGGGCTTCGTGCATTGCCACGACCCGATGTTGCGTGGGTTGGCTTTTTGATGTTGGTGACACTCGGCTGGATAGCTCTGATTCGGGTATCAAGTGCGCAGGCCACACAGCATCAAGTTGGTTGGCGCGCAACGTTTGCAATGTGGGCGCTCATGTCATTGGTGATGATGTCTACAACTGCCGTTCCAGTGCTTGGTTCTTTGCGCAACATATTGCGCACAGGATCGATTGCGGTGTGGTGGATGTTTGTTGCAACGTATTGCGCAATGTGGATTGGTTTTGCATTGTTTGCTACATCGCTACAAAGAATCTTGACAGATTTTGGTTGGGTCGAGGGTCACCGCTCTGCAGTGTGGTTGAGCGGCGTACTTCTTATTGTTGCTGGTGCATACCAATTTTCGGCGCTGAAAGAGAATTGCCTGACGCAGTGTGTTGCTCCTATGACTTTCTTTATGCGTTATTGGCGCGACGGTATTGCCGGAGGAATGAAAATGGGTATTCGGCATGGTTTGACATGCATTGGGTGTTGCTGGGCACTCATGTTGCTTGCGTTAGTAGGGGGAATGTCAAACATATTGTTCATGGCATTGAGTGCAGCAGTCATGGCAATAGAAAAATTTCCTGCGATCGGCAAGAGAGTGACGGTGCCACTTGGTGTCGCGCTTCTGATGGGTGGGTTTGCGTTACTCGCACTGCAATTTGTTTTTGGCGCGCAACCAACAAATCATTTACACAACTAAATTCAACATAGAAAAGAGATACAACATGGATCCATGGTCACTAGAAGGCGAACTTATTCTCAACTGCAATTGCACGGTTTTTTGTCCATGCGTAATCTCCCTCGGAACTCATCCTCCGACCGAGGGGTATTGCCAGGCTTGGTCGGGTGTGCGAATCGACAAGGGACACGCTGGATCAGTTGATCTATCGGGTCTCAACGTTGGCATGTTGCTCGACATTCCGGGAAAGATGGAGCGCGGCAATTGGACACTCGCATTGTGGATCGATGATCGCGCAACTGACGAGCAGTTTGCCAAACTTGAAGAAATTTTCCGGGGTTCGGCTCGCGGCACAACTGGGCTATTCAAGTTGCTCGTTGGCGAGTATCTCGGTGCCGAACGTGCACCGATCACATTCACCACCGAAAACGGCAAACGCACTTTGTCGGTCGGCAAGTTCATTCAGGGTTCGGTCGAGCCAATAGGTGGGCTGCGAGCATCGGAAGAAGTAAGTGTTGTCAACACTCAATACTGGATGGGACCAGAAGTGATCGTGGCAAAGGCTTTGCAGGGCAGAGTTCGCGCATTCGGCAGAGTCTGGAACTTTGAAGGCCGCAGCGCCGAGATCTGCACCATTAAATGGGTTGGACCATGAGCATTCCTGCACTTGCAATTACGCGTCGAACGCGATCAACACCATTTTCGAGTCGCATCGAAAAATTTGGTGTCGAGGCCTACACGATTTATAACCACATGTTGTTGCCAACTCGTTTTCGTGGGGTAGAAGAAGACTATTTCCATTTACGTGACAGCGTGCAGATTTGGGATGTCTCGTGTCAACGACAAGTCGAAATCGTTGGACCAGACGCTGCTCGGCTTGCTCAGATGTTGACTGTGCGCGACTTGCGCAAACTCGGCATTGGCAGGTGCGCGCTTGCACCTGTGTGTGATGAGGACGGGTTCTTGCTCAATGATCCTGTTGCCATTCGTGTCGCAGAAGATCGATTTTGGTTTTCCATTTCCGATCTCGACATCTTGTTGTGGGCTCAAGGCATAGCTCTTGGAATGAAACTCGATGTCAAAATCTTTGAGCCAAATATTTGGCCGCTTGCGGTGCAGGGGCCACGTGCACAAGACGTGATTGTCGAAGTGTTTGGTGAAGCGGCTCGAGCAACAAAGTTCTTTCGTTTCGACACGCTTACTTTTGGCAATCATCCATTGCTCGTTGCGCGCAGTGGCTGGAGCGCTCAGGGTGGGTTCGAGATTTATGTCGACGATGCCGAGATCGGAGTGCAGTTATATGACGCTCTCGATGCGGCCGGCCAAAAATATGGCATACGTCCGGGTTGCCCAAACTTGATCGAACGTATCGAAGCAGGTCTGATGACTTATGGAACCGATATCACACGCAACGACACACCGCTCGAGGGTGGCATGGCTCAATATGTTGGTTTAGACGCCGACATCGAAGCAATTGGTCTAGAAGCAATTCGTGCGCGAGCCAAACATGGAATTGATCGTGCAATTGTCGGTATCACGATCGACGGCGACAAGGTGCCAGCAAATCGTGGGCCTTGGCCGGTGATTGTTGGTAGCAAACAGGTTGGCTCTGTGACATCGGCTGTGTGGTCTCCTCGATTGGTAACCAATGTGTCATTGGGTCAAGTTGCGATTGACTGCACATCGGTTGGCACAAAAGTTGTCGTTGAAACACCAGATGGACTTCGCTCGGCACAGGTCTCAGCCGTTCCGTTTCCGGGGGCGTCACCTAACTAGGCAAAGATTGTGTTTATGACAGACATGACGGCGATCGAGGTTGACGGAATCCAAATAGAGATTCGCCGGCGAGGCATGGGGCGACCGCTATTGGTTATCCATGGTTGGTCGGCAGACCATCGCTACATGATGGCCGACCTTGAACCGAACTTTGATCAGTCATCAACATGGCAGCGAATCTATTTTGACTTACCGGGTCATGGCACCACCATCGCACCAGATTGGTTGACCCATCAACATCAGGTTGTGGAAATTCTTGTCAAACTCATTGACCAAGTTATTGGTGACGAGAAATTTGCAGTCGTCGGCAACTCGTATGGCGGATATCTCGCACTTGGGCTTGTAAGAGCCATGCCCGAAAGGCTGCTGGGTGCCGCGCTGTTGGTCCCGGATTTGCCAGATGATGCAAATAATCGCGATGTTGCGCCAGTCCAGATCATCGTGAGAGACATGTCGTTATTTGACGACTTACACGAAGATGAACAATGGATTCCAACTGGAGTAGTTGAACACAGTCAATATGCCTTAGACGAGATTCGTAAACACGACATGCCCGGTTATCGCGCATCAGATGACAACTTGTTGGAGCGACTGAACAAAAACTATTTGCTTCCCAACGAGATTCGAAACCCCCTTGAGCCGTTTGTTCAGCCAAGCTTGATCGCCCTTGGTCATCAAGACGCAACAGTCGGATTTATTCGGCAGATGGGTTTGATCGAAGAATTTCCACGCGCGACTCTCTGTGTGGTGGATCTAGCAGGGCACTATCTCGGGCGTATTGAGCGTCCAAAGGTCTTTCATGCCCTCGTACAGGACTGGCTTGAGCGAGTCGAAACATCTCTGTAACACCCCTCCTGCAAACTTCACTTTGTACGTAGTTGGCGTACACATGCAAATCAACTCACCGATTTTCCCACAGAAGCCATAGCCCACAGTCAGATTCAATAGTTGAAATGAGGAGAAGAAAATGAGTACGTCCACAGAGCAATTCACAGAGCAAATCACTGAACCATTGGTCATCAGTTGCGACACCTGCGTCATGCAAAAGACCCCTGCTTGCGACGACTGTTTAATGTCGTTTCTGTGCGGCGACCCGCATGAAACAGCAGTGGTCTTCAATCTTGCCGAACAACGGGCTGTTCGGTTGCTCGCAAATGCCGGAATGGTGCCTACGCTTCGGCATCGTGCGGTTATCTAAAAAGTCACCCAGTTTCGACGTCACCGACCCAGCGTCGTGCCTCGCGTATACCAATGCACTTCTTGAAGTCGGAAAAACTGGCGGGCTCGACAGGGTAGGTGTTGCTCCCGCACAAGTCATGCATAGGGCACATCAGGTTCTTGTGCAACGCAAAGCGGCTGGCCTGCACGACACAATGCAATTCACGTATCGCAACCCCGCGCGATCGACCGATCCGCAATCTGGCGTGCGAGATGCCAAGTCAATGATCGTCGGCGCTTATTCGTATGCGTCACCAACTCCTGCTCCTTTGTCGGTTGCGAGCGCGCGAGTTGCGAGATACGCATGGACCGATTATTACGAATCGCTCAAAGTTGGTTTATTTGCAATGCGCGACGTGCTGCGTGCAGATGGCTTTAAGGCAGTGGTGTTTGCCGACGACAACTCGATGGTCGATCGCGAGGCTGCGTATTTGGCTGGGCTCGGATGGTTTGGAAAGAATGCCAATGTGTTGGTCGAGGGCGCCGGAAGTTTTTTTGTGCTGGGCAGCGTGATCACGACAGCACCACTCGTGATCAACGAAGTCATTGTTGCCGACGGGTGCGGACCATGTCGACGATGCATCGACGCTTGCCCGACGCAGGCAATCATCGAACCAGGCACGGTTGATGCAGCGAAATGTCTTGCATGGCTGATCCAAAAACCAGGTGTGTTTGATCGCCGGTATCGAGAAGCACTTGGCGACCGCATGTATGGGTGCGATGACTGTCAAGAAGTGTGTCCGCCAACCACACGGTTGAGTTTGTCCAAGCCGTTGCGCAGCGGTGCGCGCCCGTGGGTCAATGTGCTGGAGTTGCTCGCTATGGATGACGAAGCGTTGCTCACACATGTAAAACAGTGGTACATAGCCGACCGCAACCCAGACTGGGTGCGTCGCAACGCACTGATCGTGCTTGGCAACATCGGTGAGCGCACAGATGCACATGTGGTGGACGTAATCGCTCGATATCTCGAGCACTCAGACCCAATGTTGCGAGCACACGCTGTTTGGTCGGCCTCGCGTCTCGGATTGGTTGATCTACTGCCAATCCATGACACAGCACCACTCGTTATTGATGAATTGCGCAATTTGCCCTTGGCACGACAGAGCGAGATCTAGATTGTTCAGTGCTGCATCATGAAACATCTACTTGTCACCAACGATTTTCCGCCAAAGGTTGGAGGTATCCAAAACCTGTTGTGGGAGTGGTGGAAACGGTTGCCGCCTGACTCTTTTGCAGTATTGACGTCTCCTTATGCAGGCGCAGAAGCATTTGATGCTGCTCAACCATTCGAGATACGTCGCGTTCGCGAGCCGTGGTTGTTGCCACATCCGTTGATGGTCAGGCGCATCAACAACATGGCCAGGGATATCGGTGCCGACTTTGTTGTACTTGACCCCGCAGTACCTCTTGGCATTGTTGGGCCAAGACTTGAGTTGCCCTACATGGTCGTGTTGCATGGGGCGGAAGTGACAGTGCCTGGAAGATTGCCGTTGTCGAGACTTGTGTTGTCGCGCGTACTCAAAAATGCAAGCCACATCATTGCTGCAGGCGAGTATCCGGCTGCAGAGGCAAGTCGCGCGAGTGGAAGTTCTTTGCCCATCACCGTGATTCCTCCCGGTGTTGACACCCAGCGCTTTCGACCGTTGGATGCAGTTGAGCGAGCTGCAGCACGGCGCGAATTTAGTGTGAGTCCGGATGCGGAATTGGTTGTAGGAGTGAGTCGTCTTGTGCCACGAAAAGGTTTCGACACTCTCATTAGGGCATCTGCAGCACTTCGCTCTAGCCGGCCAAACCTGCAGATACTCATTGGGGGCTCTGGCCGAGACGCAGATCGATTGCAAAAATTGATCACGCAGTTGCATGCGCCTGTACGAATGCTCGGCCGAGTTTCAAATGCGCAGTTGCCGCTGTTGTACGGATGCGCTGACTTGTCGG
>CAXNIQ010000021.1:0-12661 GCA_964202465.1 Ilumatobacteraceae bacterium | reverse complement strand
TGCCGTGGATGACTCGTTGGCCCGGAAGTTTTCCTCTACACGTGCAAAGAGCACACGGCGCGCGTTTTGTAGACGTGGACGATATTGAATATGTTGATTTTTGTCTCGGAGACACGGGCGCAATGACGGGCCACGCTTTAGATGCTGTCGCACAGGCAGTCATGCAACAGGCAAAGATTGGTCTGACAACGATGTTGCCTACGAGCGATGCTCAGTGGGTCGCACAAAACCTTGCACAAAGGTTTGGTGTTGCAAAGTGGCAGTTCGCAATCAGTGCAACCGATGCAAATAGGTTTGTACTCCGATTTGCTCGCATGTTGACAGGACGTCCCAAAATTGTTGTGCACGACTGGTGCTATCACGGTTCGGTTGATGAAACGCTCGTGATTCGAGATGCGAAAGGCAACACGATCAGTCGACCGGGAGCAATTGGTCCGCAAGTTGATCCGGCGCTCACGACGCGAGTTGTGCCATTTAATGACTTGGTTGAACTCGAGCGAGTGTTGGCAATCGGTGATGTTGCATGTGTGTTGATCGAGCCAGCACTCACAAATATCGGGATTGTGCTTCCGCAAGTTGGTTATATACAAGGTGTGCGCAACCTCACTCGAAAATACGATGTGCTACTGGTTATTGACGAGACGCATACAATTTGTGCTGGACCAGGCGGCTGCACGGCATTATGGAATATAGACCCGGATTTTGTGGTTATCGGAAAGACGATCGGTGGCGGAATACCAGTTGGCGCCTATGGCATGACGAGCGACATTGCTTCGCGGTTAGAGGTTGTTATGACGGGTCACGATGTAGATGTGTCGGGAGTAGGCGGAACACTGAGCGGCAGCGCTCTTGCAATGAGCGCGATGAGGGCAACATTGTCGACTGCATTGACCCAAGAGGATTTTGATCAAACGATCCCGTTGGCAACAAGGTGGACGCAAGGTGTTGAACAAGCATGCAGCGAGCGAAATCTTGATTGGCATGTACAGCAATTGGGATGTCGCGCGGAGTACTGGTTTTGCACACCGCCGGTTGATGGCGCTCAGGCTGCAGCAGCAGTTGATCCGATGCTCGAATCGTTCTTGCATCTCTTTTGTCTCAATCGCGGAGTGTTGCTCGCGCCGTTTCACAATATGGCTCTGATGTCGCCATTTCATAGCCCGGCAGATGTTGACAAACACACTGCGGTCTTCGCTCAGGCTCTTGACGCAATTATCGCTGCCTAGATACTGATTGGATCAAGCACTGCATGTCGCAAGAACATTTGTTGATCATCGCCGTGATCATATTGTTGACCTCGGTGATCCAGGCTGCTGCCGGGTTTGGGTTTGCGCTGCTTGCGGTGCCGATCATGCTGTTGTTTATCGATCTACATCAGGCCGTGATTATCGCAACGTTGCTGGGGACGGTCAGCAACTTTGGACAAGCATGGCAATTGCGTCATTATCACGACCGAAAGATCGCCAAGATATTTATCATCGCATCGTGTCTTGGCGCTCCGTTTGGACTTGCTCTTTTTCGATATGGAAACCAAGATGTAATGAAGGTGCTCCTGGGCTGTGCGGTGCTTTTTGGCGTGTGGATGCTTGCTCGGGGTCGTGATCTTCAGCATGCACACAAGTCGCTGGATTGGATAATGGGTTGGCTGAGCGGTGTGTTGCTGATGGCAACATCGACTAATGGCCCTCCGATCGTATTTACATTGCAAGCGCGCAGACTTGTGCCAGAAGTGCAACGTGCAACCCTAAATCTCATCTTTTCGGTTACGGGTGTTTCGAGCATTATTATTTTTTCGATAGCCGGCAAGATCCATCTCGGCGAGTTGCGTGTTGCGTTGATTACGACTCCTGTGATGTTGCTCGGCGTATTTCTTGGAACGAGAGCCCGTGCATATATTGACGCAGTTCGTTTTAGGAATATGGTGTTGGTGCTCTTAACTCTTGGTGGGGTCAGCAGTCTTGTTTCCGCTTTTGTTGGCTAGCTAAACCACTGCAGCCAATCGGCTTTGGTTTTTGGCTTAAAAACATAGTTGGTTTGGCGAACTTCAGGAAGAGCCCGCGAAGAAGGATCCGAATACCGGTGTCCTGGATAAACGACTGTTTGGTCGGGAAGGGCGGCCAACGTTTGCAAACTATCAAACATCTGGCTTGGGTCTGATCCAGGCAAGTCGGTTCGTCCGCAACCTTCAAGAAACAGTGTGTCTCCTGCAATAAGTCGGTTATCTACCAAAAAGCACTGGCTACCGGGCGTATGACCAGGAGTATGCACCAAACAAATTTCAATCTCACCTACTTTGACAGTGTCTCCCGGCTGATGTTGGTGCAAGTGACTTGCTGACACACCAGTCGTGCGCATGATCCATTGCGCTTCAAGTTCCTGCACATGGATTGGGATGTCTAGTTTGTCGAGCAGTGTTGCAATGCCATCGATATTTGCACCCATCATCGATCCGCCGACATGATCGGGGTGGTAGTGGGTAGCGAGCGCTCCAACGACGTTCATCTCATCTTTCTCAGCAACACTCAGCAACTCCTCAACTGCATACGCGGGGTCGACAATCATGCACTCGCGGGTCGATTTGTCGCCAATGAGGTAGACAAAATTGACCATTTGCTGTGCAAGTTGGTTGTCTGTTGCGAAATCTCGGCCAGAGAGTAGTTGCTTGAAGTAGATCTGATCTGAATCGGGATTGGAAATTGGAGCTATAGACATATTTGCAAGATTAGCGTTCTACGATTAGATGCATGCCGATTGCAGATGCTCGAGTATTGAAGTACGCAATCATCGGTAGCGGAATGATGGGCTTAGAGCACATCCGTAACTTGGTTGAGATGCCAGAAGTACAGATCGTTGCGGTGTGTGATCCGCATACCCAAAGCCTCGAAAAGGCACGGCGTGCATTAAATCGCATGGAAGGTGTTCGGTATTTTGCAAATCACGTCGAGATGCTAAATCACTGTCAGGCCGATGTGGTGGTGATTGCAACACCAAATCACACGCATTTTCATATTGCGAAAGATGTTCTGAATAGCGGAAAGCACATCTTGATTGAAAAACCTCTGTGCATCAGTGTCTCCGAGTGTCTGGAATTGCAACAAATAGAGGCTGCTACCACAGTTGAAGATCGGGTCGTTTGGGTCGGCCTCGAGTATCGATATATGGCACCGACGGCGCGCGTAAGACAAGAGATCGACAAGGGCACTATTGGAAACGTACGAATGATTTCTATCAGGGAGCATCGCTACCCATTCTTAGAAAAGGTGGATGACTGGAATCGTTTCAATGCAAATACGGGCGGCACGCTGGTTGAAAAGTGTTGTCACTTCTTTGATCTGATGTGCATTTTGGCCAACAGCTCGCCAGTGTCGGTGATGGCTAGCGGATCACAAGAAGTCAATCATCTGGCCGAAAACTACGATGGCCGTACTCCAGACATCTTGGATAACGCTTATGTCATTGTCAATTTTGAAAATGGAGTGCGCGGCATGTTGGATCTTTGCATGTTTGCCGAAGCCTCAAAAAACGAGCAAGAGATCTGTGTCGTTGGCGACAAAGGAAAGATTGAAGCGATGATATCCGAATCCATTGTGAGAATCGGCAAACGAAAGAACGGTTACGGGACGTTTCAAGATTTTCCAATCGAATTGGAAGAGGATGTTGTGCAAGGGTTTCATCACGGTGCATCCTTCAAGGAACATCGCATCATGCAGGCTGCGATCCGTAATGGGCAAAAAGCCGAAGTTGGGCTGCGTGAAGGCTTGGTGTCGGTTGCGATTGGACAAGCTGCTCATTTGTCTATCGAACAAAGTCGACTCGTTTTGATCTCAGAGGTGCTCGCATGAACCACACGATTATGGCAACTGACATCATTCTCATCGATGGTGTACCGCGTCCGGTTGGCGCAGCGATCGCTGATCAATATCGAGAAGGTGACCTGATCATCGGCCTCAGTGGTGGCCGACTCTTGCATGTTTCACAAGCCGATCTGCTCGTGGCAACTCGGGCAGTCTCGCGGAGCATTGAGGCTTTTGATCTCTTGAAGAGCGTTTCGAGCGAGCAAATCTCTCAGTTTTTTCATACATTCGCACAAAAACTCGAAGACGATGCAATCTTTGCCAAGATCAAGTCTTGCAATGAAGACGATGTTGCATCTGCAGTACAGCGCAGCCGTTCAACTACACGATTGATACTGACCGATGCGATGCGCAGTGACATGATTTCGGCACTTCATACATGGGGCGATACTCCTCATGTCGACGGATCGGAGATGGAATCAATTGATCACCAAGGCTGGTCGGTCTCGGCCACCAAGTCTTCATTGGGCGTTGTTGCATTTGTATTCGAAGGACGACCAAATGTGTTTGCAGATGCGACAGGGGTGTTGAGGTCGGGCAACACGTGTGTGTTTCGCATTGGTAGCGATGCTCTTGGCACTGCGCAGGCAATCATGAATCTCGCAGTATCACCATCTCTCGAATCGTGTGGTCTGCCTCTTGGTTCCATAAGTCTTGTTGAGTCAAGATCTCACGCAAGTGGCTGGGCTCTTTTTTCTGACAGGCGTGTTTCGCTAGCCATTGCACGGGGAAGTGGCGAGGCAGTATCGCAACTGGGTGCAGTTGCTCGCCAGTTCGGCATCGCGGTCAGCCTGCATGGCACGGGCGGGGCATGGATGATTGCTGGTGAGCGCGCCGATGCTCAATGGTTGAGCAAAGTCGTCGCGAACTCGCTGGATCGCAAAGTATGCAACACGCTCAATGTGTGTTGCATTGTGCGCTCTCGCGCAAGTGAACTCGTGCCCTTGTTTGTTGAATCAATGAAGCAAGCAGCAATGCAGCGAAACGCACGAGCCGTTATTCACGTGGATTTAGCATCGCAAGAATTGATGACCGAACAGAGCGAATTAGTGCAGGTGCTCAACCTTTCGGTAGATGAACTTTCTACTGAATGGGAATGGGAGAATGCGCCTGAGTGCTCTCTGATTATTGTGAACGATGTTGACGAAGCAATTGTGCTGTTCAATGAATATGCGCCGAGCTTCATCGTTTCCATTATTTCAGACGATGAAGCCGAAGTAGAAAAGGTATGGCGCAAAACCAACGCACCGTTCGTGAGCAACGGTATGACGCGCTGGGTGGATGGACAGTTTGCTCTCAATAGACCCGAATTGGGCTTGTCTAACTGGCAAAACGGTCGAACGTTCGGTCGCGGTGGAATCTTGTCGGGAGACTCGGTATTTAGTGTTCGATATCGCGCGTTGCAACTCGATGCAGATCTGCATCGCTAGCCAAGATCGCTTGCCAGCCCAGGCTATTGCAAGAGTATGTTGTCGATAAGTCGCACGCCGTCGAGAACGCCCGCGAAAAGCACAACTGCATTTCGGGCTTCATCAACAGTGTTGAGCGTGTCTTGTTGCACTATTTCCAAGTATTCAACGTGCATGTTTGGCTCTGAACCAAGAATCTTGAGACCTTCGTTTTTGAGCACGTATGAGTGTGTCTGGCCTTGTGCGTGCAAGTGGGCAATTGCTTGAAGTGCGCGGGGGATGATCTGGGCTTGGAGTCTTGATGAAGTACTCAAACGCGCATTGCGGCTCGAGAGCGCCAAACCATCCGAGTCACGAACTGTTTCGAGAGACACGATGCGAATGGCTGGATGCAACACATTGCACATGTCGCGAATAACCGCTACCTGCTGGTAATCCTTTGCACCGAAAATCGCAACGTCGGGTTGCACGATGTCGAAGAGACGATTAACGACTGTTACAACGCCCGCAAAATGACCCGGTCTGTGTTTGCCTTCGTAGTCGTTAGCTAGAGATGTCGGCGTGAGGTAACAATTGAAGTCGGCTGGGAATACTTCTTGTTGTTGAGGCGCAAAGACGATGTTTGCTCCGGCCGAAACACTGGCTTGGTAGTCGGACTGCTCGTCGCGTGGATACTTGATGTAGTCGTTCGCATCGCCAAACTGAAGGGCATTAACAAAAATTGATACGACTACCAGGTCGCATTCTTTTGCGGCTTGAGCGATCAGTGAATGATGCCCTCTATGCAGTGCACCCATTGTGGGAACAAATGCAACTGTTTGATTGGCAACGTTATTTCGCCAAGCACCGAACTCGCTAGTGGAATGAATGAGCGTCATCAGGCCACAGTCCACTGCGGACTTCTTGAACAAAAGCCGTGCAAGCATCGATACTGGCTGTGCGAATGTCTGCAAATTGCTTGGTGAATTTAAGTTCGTGAGTAGTGAGTCCAAGAATGTCGTGCAGCACCAATACTTGTCCATCGCAATCTGGGCCAGCACCAATACCAATGGTTGGTATCGAAACCTTCTGCGTGATCTCTTGGGCCAGTTGACGGGGGATGCCTTCCAGCACAACTGCAAACGCTCCGGCTTGCTCTACAGAATGTGCATCTTCAAAGAGTCGCTCCCGACCACCGGCGTCGCGATTGTCGGCTCGCCCTTGCACGCGGTGACCACCCATACGGTGGTAGCTCTGTGGTGTTAGGCCAATATGCCCCATAACGGGAATGTCGACGCGACTGATTGCCGAGATGGTGTCAAACATGTTGACTCCACCTTCAAGCTTTACGGCAGATGCGCCAGCCTTGATAAGACGAATTGCGCTGCGCACACCTTGCTCTGAGCTGACTTGGTACGAACCAAAAGGCAAGTCTCCAACCAGTAGCGCCCGTGGATTGGCGCGCGACACGAGACGAACGTGGTATTCCATTTCTTCCAAAGTCACAGGGATTGTGTTGGCTACACCTTGCACAACAGAACCAACTGAATCACCAACGAGGATGATGTCAACGCCCGATTCGTCGACAATGGAGGCGAAGGTTGCATCGTAAGCCGTAATCATTGTGATCCGCTGCGTTGCATTTTGCGCTGTGTTGTGTAGCGACTTGCGTTCGAGGATCGATGGCACCGTCACCCGTTGTCGGATCATGGGTTCATCCAAAAGTCATAGACGAGATTGTCGGGGGACTGCATTTGCGAGTGAGTCATTACGCACGGCATATCAAATATTTTAGTGGAGCGTTTGGACTGATCGTACGGCAGCCAACTTGGGTCACCCATCAATCCAAGATTCAAGAGATCTCTCGACATTTCTGCTCCCAGCACGCCATTTGTCGGATCGTTGTTGGTGTATACGTGGACTTGTGGAAGCGATGTGTTGTTGAAGATAAAGGGAATATCGATGCCGTGACTAGCGCCAAGTGCCCCATCAAAAATAGGTGAAGCCCACGAAAACATGTATGACCATGTGTTGGTGAGAGCGGCTGGTCTTGATTTAAGCATCTTCCACATATGCAGCTTGAAATGTGTGTCTGTATCGATAGCCGCAATTGTTTGTGTAGGTGTGTAAGCGGGATAGCACGTGTTGTACAACGACCATATTGCATCTGCGCGATGCGAATGATTTGTACGCAGCACAGCGATCGCTTGATCTTGATCAAGATTGTTTAAAGCTGGATTAAGCAAATTGAAGATTCGTGACTCATCACGAGTGGTACCGATCACGAGGTCTACAGGGTTCATTGCAGCGGCGCCCACGATGTCTGTCGGCAAAATGGTTCCATCAGCAGTTGGTGAAAATCCTTGATTCCAATTGGCTATGTCGAGCAGCATCTTTTCTTGCGCCTGAAGGATTTCTTGCGTAGTGAATGTCTCGAGATGTGAGACGTCTGAAACATTGGCCGCTTTAAGAAAAAGCTCTAGCGCCTGTGCCGCAAATTCTTTCGTACGTAATTGGCCCAGTGATGGGCTCATTGCCCAAGCATGTGTAAAGAGGTTTGTCGAAAGCGGTGAAGACATCAACGCGACAACACTGCAACCACCAGCCGATTCACCAAAAATTGTTACGTTGTTTGGGTTTCCGCCGAAAGATTCAATGTTGCTTTGAATCCATTGCAATGCAGCGATCTGATCGAGTATTCCCAGATTGAGATCGCCAAGAAAACCAAAAGCACCTAATCGGTAACTGATCGTGACAACAATTGCGTTGCCGTCGAGCGAGAGTTGCTGCGAGTCATTCCACGACAGTGGGGGCGTGATGTTGGTGAATCCACCTCCGTGAATCCAGACATAGACAGGACGAAGTTGGGTGGTATCACTTGGCACAGTGATGTTGAGAAAAAGGCAGTCTTCGCTCTGACCAGAATTGTCGGCATTGAGAAGAGTCCTCAATTGGCTGTCGGTTTGAGGGCACTCTGGCCCAATCATGTTGGCCTCGTAGATGCCCGACCAACTCGATACAACAGTTGGTGGTCTGAATCTTTCTGCTGAAGCAAAGCGGATGCCTTTAAACACGCAAACCCCTGCACTTGATATGGTTCCGAGGATCTCACCACATGGAGTGCTGACCAGTGTCATCGCATCAGGATAGCGATTAGATTTTGAGGGCATGTTTGGTCGACTACTCCATCGCTTTCTAGAGAGTGCCACAACACGAGTGTGGGATGTGATGGGCTTGTACGGCGCGATTGGGCCCGACACAAACAAGGGTAAGCGTTTTGGAAAGTTTGGAAGCGGAAGCATTATCTGCTTTCCACAAACCACTGTGTTCAATGAGCGCTATATACATATTGGTAGTGAAACCATGATTGGTCCGAATGTGGCGTTGTCGGCGGGCATGGTGCCGGGCCAAGTTTGTCTGACTGACCCTGTGGTTCGCATTGGTGACCGTTGCCTAATAGGACGGGGCAGTGGCATCGTTGGTCATCTTTCGATCGATATTGGTAACGATGTTTGGACTGGTCATCATGTGTATATCACTGACCAAAACCATGGATATGAGAACGTCAATATTCCGATTTCACGACAGACTCAGGCTGAACGTCCGGTTTCGATAGGAGACGGATCTTGGCTGGGTGCTGGCGTTGTGGTGTTGCCAGGATCACAGATCGGGAAACACGTTGTAGTTGGTGCTAACTCAGTTGTGACTGGTTATTTGCCAGATTTCTGTGTTGCGGTTGGTTCACCTGCGCGAGTGATCAAGCAATATTTGCCAGAGGGCTACTGGCACTCTAAATAGAGAGATCCATTGGTGGCTTGCACGATGTCATAAAATTGTCGGCAGCAAATGTAGAGAGTTTCTCGCTGAGTGGAATTCCCATCACGGTTGACTCACCAAAGTGAATGTTTGTCCCGAGTCGAAGTTGGTCTGCATAGGTACGTCGGTCAACAATGTATGCCCGATAGTCACTGATCCACATCGGGATGATTGCTTGACCCTTGGCGTCCGAAGGCTTGGTGGCCTCAAGCTTGAGCAGCATTTGATCGAGTGTGTCGGTAGCAATGTCGACGATTCTTGCTCGCTCAATCAGTGCATCTGCACCGGCATTAATGATCGGCCGAAAGTCGGCCAGCGCAATTCTTTCGGTCGCTGCATCCTTGCAGATAATTTCTGCACGCTCAGTCCATGCACGATCGGCAATCTCGTTGACAACTTCTTTAGAAGCGAAAAACAATGCGTACACCCACATTGCGCCGATGAAGGCAAACAGCACCAGCAGTGTTGATGTCAATGCAAATCGTTTCATGATGGATCTTTCGAGTAATCAAAGCGTGCTCTGAGCGTATGGGCTGGGTCGTGTTGATATCTCAATAAAACCGTTGTGCGATGAGTCACAATTGTAATATTATTCGACTATGAATGTGAGCACGGAGGCGCATATCGTTGTTGAGGAAGCTCGAGAACAAAGTCGTCTACGTACCGGAGTACGTCTTGTTCGCGACTTACTGAAGTTTCACCCGCGTCTATTTGCGATTGCTGTCGCCGGGGCATCGTTGTATGCAGTGTGCACTGTTGCATCTAGTTTCGGCGTTGCCTTTTTGGTTGACAGCGCTATTTTGCCCCGTTTTGAAGCTGGACACATTGATGGGGGTGTATATCTCACTGGAGCAATAATTGTCATCGGTATCGGCGTGTTGCGAGCGTTTGGCGTTGTGGTAAGACGCAGTTTTGCTGGAATCTGTAATTGGAGAACTGTGGAGTCACTGACAATGCTGCTTGTCAGACAGATCATGAGTCAGCCGTCGATCTGGCATAAAAAGCGCATGACAGGGGATTTGGTTGCACGAGTGGGCGTCGATTCTGACGCAGCAGCAGAAGTGCTCGGGCCTTTGCCGTTTAGCACGTCAGTTGTCTTGCTCGTGTTTCTTACTGGTGGTTGGCTCATCGTTGTTGATGTTCCTCTTGGTTTGATTGCGATATCGGTTATTCCAGTTTTGTTGTTGCTAAATGTTGGCTATCAGCGAAGAATTGATAAGCACTATGACACTGCTCAACACGAGTTGGGCGCATTGTCGTCTGCTGTGCACGAGAGTTTCGACGGCGTGATGGTTGTCAAGGCCTTTGGTGCCGAAGACCGCGAGACGCAGCGTCTGTCATTGATTTCGACACGGCTAAAAGACGCGCGAGTTCGAGCAGTTTCGGCGCGCTCAACCTTTGAAGCATTGCTTGATGGTGTGCCATCGCTGGTCAATATTTTGCTCCTGGTAGTTGGCGCAATGCGCGTCGAGTCTAAAGACATGACGGTTGGAGAGCTCACGAGTTTTATCTATCTGTTTACGTTGCTCATTTTTCCGCTGCGAATAATCGGATACGTTCTGAGTTCGGTGCCGCATTCTGCAAGTGGATACAAGCGTGTACGGGAAATCTTGGATGAACCAGTTGTTTTTGATCCTTCACTGTTGATCATTGATGCACCAAACGGCGTGGGAATAGCGCTTGAGGACGTTTCGTTTTCGTACGATACGAGTTTGGCGACGGTTCTTGATTCGGTTTCGTGTCGTATCGAGTCAGGTAAAACTGTTGTAATTGTTGGAGCCACTGGTTCTGGAAAATCAACATTGCTAGCAATCATGGCTGGCCTACTGCAACCGTCAACAGGCCGAGTTGCAGTGAAGGGAAAACATGCATCGATTGTGTTTCAAGAACCATTCTTATTCTCAGGAACAATTGAATACAACATTTGTTTAGGTCAACAATTGTCCGAAGAGGTGATAGCAGAGGCTCTTTTCTTGTCGGCCTCTGACGGTTTCGTCGCCGAACTCGCAGACGGCACTCAGACAATGATCGGTGAGCGAGGAATTAGCCTGAGTGGGGGTCAACGACAACGAATCTCGCTAGCTCGAGCAATTGCCCAAGGCGCACACGTCTTATTGTTGGATGACACCACTTCTGCGCTAGACACCGTTACCGAATCTGTCGTCATTGAACGTCTTCGTAGTACCTCAGAAAGTGTCACAACGGTAGTTGTGGCGTCTCGACCATCAACTATTGCTTTGGCCGACGAGGTTCTCTTCATCGAAGGTGGAAAAATCACCGATCATGATTCGCACAGTGCATTGATGTTGATTAATGAGAATTATCGCACTCTGATGCAGTCTTTTGAACACGACCGCAACGAGGGTGACGCATGAGCGAACCAGCCACTCGTTTTGGTTCTGCGCGAACAATTGGTCGAGGCATGCGTGTTGAGCCTGCACTTTATATTGGTCTTGGGTTGACCTTTGGCTTTGCGTTCATTGGCACTGGCGCACGTCTTGTGATCCCTATTTTGTTACAACTCAGTATCGACCATGGCTTGCAGCCAAACCAAGTGAGAGTTTCGTACATTGCGATGCTCGGACTTATTGGTGCTTGTAGCGTCGCTGTGTCGTCTGTATCTTTGCGAGTTGCGACAAAGCGGCTTGGCTCACGAGCCGAAGAAGGTTTGTTTTCGCTTCGCATTAAATTGTTTGACCATATACATCGTTTGAGTCTTGCCGATCACAATGAGGAAAAGCGGGGCGCCCTTGTCTCGCGCGTAACGAGCGACATCGAGACTCTGACCATGTTTTTTTCGTGGGGAGGACTTTCGCTATTGCTCGATGGATCCCAGATGATTGCGGTAGCGAGCGTGATGCTGGCGTATGACTGGCGATTGGCGCTAGTTGCCTTTAGTGTTTCTGCTCCGTTGCTTCTTGTGTTGCGAATCGTTCAGGCAAGATTGGTGTCTGCTTACAACATTTCACGTGAGCGAAATGCGCAGTTGCTTGGTGTGTTTAGCGAGATGGTTTCTGGTGCCGAAACACTGAAGGCTTATGGTGCGATTGATCTCGTTGTTGATTCTGTTGCAATAGATGTTCGCAAACGAATAGACAGCAATATTCGCGCGGGGATTATCGGCGCATTCTTATTTCCTTCAGGCGAAGTTTTCGCGGTGTTTACAGTGATGGCAGTTGTTGGTACTGGTCTACTGATAGGTCCGGCAGGTGGACTAACCGCTGGCGCACTTGTCGGATTCGTATTTTTGACATATCGATTTTTGGAACCAATTGCTGAATTTACGGAAGTGATCGACCAAGTACAGAGTGCAGTTGCTGGATTGCGCCGTGTGCTTGGTGTTCTTGACAGTCCCATTGGGCCACCTCAACCGACATGTCCAATATCGCTTCCTCCGGGCGCACTTGGTATTGATTTTGTTGCCGTGAGCTTTGCTTACAGCTCGCGACTAGACGATGAAGACGACGAAACGCCAGTACTGAACTCGATCAACCTTCATGTTCCAGGTGGACAACACATCGCTCTAGTGGGTCCATCTGGATCAGGAAAGACGACGCTCGCGCGACTGATCGCGAGATTGGCCGATCCAACTCTCGGCAATGT
>CAXNIQ010000020.1:0-13049 GCA_964202465.1 Ilumatobacteraceae bacterium | reverse complement strand
GAGTTTCATAACATCACTCTGAACGAAGCACTTGCGTTAAAAAAGCCGATTGCGTATTTAGTTGGCACCCCAGCACACTGCAGCACAGGTACATGTTCTCCCGCGCTCGAGTCGCTCATCAACGTAAAAAAATCAATCGGTGATGCGATGATTTTTTTGCACACCGAGATTTACACCGATGACAAAGCGGCCACTGTTGCACCGGCAGTGATCGCGCTCAAGATGGATTATGAGCCGGCGATCTATATCACCGACGCAACGGGCAAAATTATCGAGCGACTCGATGCGGTGTTTGATGCAGATGAAATCAACGCTGCAATTGCAACACTCAATTTGTAAATACTGAAATGCCGCTAATAGGCGGCCCTAACTAATTTCAGGAAAAGCTATTGCCACAACCACATGAACGAGTTGCGTTCGGGTTATTGATCTTGAAACCAGCGTCTTGTAAACCATCTTGGTAGTCGAGACTTGCACCAACTAAAAGTTGTGACGAAGCCGGATCAACGATCACGCGAATCTCGCCGTACGTAATTGTTTCATCGTCGGCAGCAACATCGCCATCAAAAAACATTTCATACGAAAAGCCTGAGCAACCTCCGGGACGAACTGCGACGCGAAGTGCAAGATCGGTTGCACCTTCTGCTTCGAGTAACTGCTTCACCTTGTTTGCGGCCGATTCGGTGACGGTGATCATAGGAGCCTCTCTCGTTTCTGTTTCGTAACCAATAGAACTAGTGAGATCACACTACCGTTCAATGCCTTGTCTGTCATGTCTGTCATGTCTCGGATATCACGAGCGACCTGACGGTAGGTTTAAGCCATGACTGGCAATAAGCCAAAGACAACGGGGGCAGCGCCTCCGAGCGTTGCAGAAGTCACCTTGCGCCTGAAAGCGGTTATGGACCCAGAATTGGGCGACAACATCGTCGACTTGGGCATGGCAGCAGTTGCTTCTATTTCTGCCGACGGCGTCGTAGCCATTGCAATGAAACTCACCATCAAGGGTTGCCCGTTGCGAGTGCAGATCAAAAAAGACATCGAGTCACGTCTCGAGTCGCACCCCGGTGTAACGAAAGTAACCATCGATTGGGGCGAGATGACAGCCGACGAGCGCACAGCCGTCATGACACGCGCACGTTGGAATGCTCGCGAACAAGCACCCGATACACAGATTCCTCTCAACACACGCATCTTGGCAATTGCGAGCGGCAAGGGCGGTGTCGGCAAAAGTTCGGTCACTGTCAACTTGGCTGCAGCACTCGCAAGTGTTGGCCACACCGTTGGCGTACTCGATGCTGACATTTGGGGTTTTTCAATTCCGCGCATGCTCGGTATTTCTGATCGCCTCGAAGCGCGTCGCATTGACGGCATCGAAAAGCCACGTATGATTCCAAACGAGCGAGTGGTTGGAAAAGGTTTACTCAAAGTTGTATCAACAGGAATGCTTGTTGAAGACGAAAGCACAGCACTGATGTGGCGTGGACTCATGCTCACCAAAGCTGTCGAACAATTTCTCAACGACGTGCATTGGGGCGAGCTCGATTACCTTCTCATCGACATGCCGCCGGGCACTGGCGATGTGCAGATGGGTCTAGCTCGCATGTTGCCGCGCACAGACCTTGTCATTGTCACCACTCCATCGGTGTCCGCACAAAAAGTTGCCATCCGTGCAGCCGATATGGCACGTCGTAGTTTTCTGCGCGTTGCAGGAGTGATCGAAAACATGAGCGCGTTCACATGCGAACACGGCGAGTCGTACCCGCTCTTTGGTCAAGGTGGCGGACAAACTCTTGCCGACGAAATTGGCTCTGTATTACTTGGTCAAGTTCCAATCGAAGCGGCAGTGGCTAACGGTGGAGATACCGGTGAACCAATCGTGTTGACATCAACTGGTCCAGCAGCTCAGGCGTTCCTTGCAATTGCTGCCAACATCATGAACACCACTGTTCCTGTTACCGAAATGGGTGGATGCACTGCGCGCGACCCAGAGGCCGTGCAGGTTGCTATCTCCAAACGTAGCTAGCTGACGCTCGTTAATTGACGCTCGCTAATTGACTCTCGCTAATTGACATAGTCTGCATCGCCCGGCATCGCAATGCCAATCACTTTGCCATCGGCATTTGTTTTGAGTTGCGGCAAAATTGTGGTTGGCATTCCAATTTTTTTTGCAGCCTGCAACGCCTGATCGGTAGTTGTGTGCGGCACCAAAAACTCGAGGTTGCTTGTAGTCGGTGGAATCATCGCCAACTCACCGCGCTTGTGCATTGCCAAAGCCTCTTTTGGCGCGACCCATAAACTCGCGATCGTTTCATTGTCGTCATGCAATGGTTCTTGTGCATCTGGCGCCCGCGCAATAAAAAATCTCGTATCAAACCTGCGTGGCTCACCAACAGGAGTGATCCAGTGACTTACATAATGAATGTTGTCGGTAACAAGGCGCAACTGTTCTCGTGCGCACAACTCGATCAATGACAAGTCACCGTCGTGCACAGCATGACGCGCGACATTGAAACGGTCAATCTTGTTCTCGTCATCAAAACGCACAATGTCATTGCTCTCGACAGACCGTGCCAGCAATACACCAGCTTCTTCGAAACATTCGCGAATTGCTGCAACCCAAAATCCAAGTCCACCCTCTGGCACACCAAGCAATGCACTGGCTTCTACATCACTCAACCCGTCGCACACCGACTCCAACTCAAAACCATTATCTACAGCATCTACTCGCCCACCAGGAAACACATACATGCCTTTTGCAAACACTGCTTGCAATGTGCGTTGCAACATAAATACTTCGAGCCCATTTGTTGGGTGGTCGCGCACCAGCATCACTGTGGCGGCAGGGCGCACGGGCACAGAAAGCGGGTCAAAGTCGTTTTTTGCTTCAGACCTGTCGGCATTCATCTCTATGACAGTAGGTTGCTAGACGTGAATCCCAACGACTCACAGCGCCCACCATCGGTCGATGCCCTCGCGCGTGACTTGGCGGTGCGCCACAACTTGCCCCATGCGGTGCTTGTAGATTGCGCCAGATCTGCCATTGCGGCGGGCAATCCTGCAGATGCCGACAGGCTTGCAGCCGAATTTCACACCAGTTTGTTGCGTGACGTTGTCAATGCCACAGGCGTCTTGCTGCACACCAATCTTGGTAGGGCTCCCATTCACCTTTCACGACAAGCTCGCGCATCAACACTCGAGTTTGATCTTGCAACTGGCGAACGCGGTTCGCGTCAGCGATCTATTGGCAGCCTGATTGCCACATTGTGCGGAGCAGAGGCAGCACTCGTAGTCAACAACAATGCTGCAGCCATCATGCTCGTGCTCGGCGCTCTTGCGCATGGACGAGATGTTGCGGTGTCGCGCGGCGAATCGGTCGAGATCGGTGGCGGGTTTCGTATTCCTGATGTGCTCGAGCAAAGTGGTGCACGACTTGTCGATGTTGGCACTACCAACCGCACTCGCTTGCGCGACTATGCAAAGGCTGTCGAATCTCGTAAGAACGACATTGCACTACTTCTCAAGGTGCATCCATCCAACTTCAGCGTCAATGGTTTTGTCGAAGAGACTCCGGTCAGCCAACTTGCCACACTTGGTGTGCCCGTAGTTGCCGACATCGGTTCAGGGTTGATTGATGAAACGTGCCCCTGGCTCAGTGGCCCCGCACCTAGTTGGTTGGCAGGCGAACCAGCAGCGAAACAAGCGTTGCAAGCAGGCGCCTCACTTGTCACGTTTAGTGGCGACAAATTGATGGGTGGCCCACAGTGCGGCATCATTGCGGGCAATGCAGACCTCATTGCTCAGTGCAGTGCTCACCCACTCGCTCGAGCGTTGCGTCCTGGCGCACTCGTTATTTCGGCACTACAAGATGTGGCGCTTGCCTACCTCGACAAACGTGTTACTACCGACATTCCTTTTTGGGTAATGGCCACAACATCTGTTGACGAATTGCGCATCCGCGCTCAGCACATCATCGATGCAACCGGTGCTGGCCAACTCGTCAACACTGTTGCGCTTCCGGGCGCTGGCTCTACGCCTGGTGCATCAATACCGTCTATTGGTATCTCTGTCGCGGGCAATCATCTCTCAACCTTGCGCAACCGACCATTGCCCGTCATCGCGCGTGTGATTGAAAGCAACACCGTGATCGACTTGCGCTCATGTTTTGCATACGATGATGCAGCGCTGATTGCAGCGCTCAAGTCTCTTCCAGTTCGGTAATTGCCTATGCGCATTATCGCCACAGCCGGCCATGTCGATCACGGCAAATCATCACTTGTGCAAGCTCTCACAGGCACCGATCCAGACCGCTGGGAAGAAGAAAAGCGTCGCGGACTCACCATCGACCTTGGTTTTGCCTTTACACAACTTTCCGACAACGAAATTGGCTTCATTGATGTACCTGGCCATGTGCGCTTCTTGCGCAACATGCTCGCTGGTGTTGGTGGCGTTGATGCGTGCATGTTTGTCGTTGCAGCCAACGAAGGTTGGAAACCTCAAACCGAAGAACACTTACGCATTCTTGATGCTCTTGGCATTACTCGCGGCATCATTGTGCTGACCAAGACAGATTTGGTTGACGATGAGGCGCTCGCACATGCACTCGAAAGCGTGCAACAACGAGTGCGATCTACATTTCTCGAGCATGCTCCCGTCGTGTGTGTATCGATACACAACCCTTCTACGCTCGAGGTTCTTCGCGGTGCTATCACCGAGCTTGTTGTAGCGCTACCTCCTCAATCCGATACGCACCGACCACGTATCTGGGTAGACCGTGCATTTGCCGCAAAAGGTTCGGGAACGGTCATCACGGGCACGCTTACTGGCTCGTCCTTACGTGTTGGCGACGAACTTGTGTCGTTGCCAAATCAACACACAGTAAAGATCCGTGGCATTCAGTCCAACGGAATATCTCGTGACAAGCTTGAAGCAGGCAACCGATGCGCTCTCAATCTCACCGGCATCGACCATCTAGAAATCAATCGCGGCGATGTTTTAGTTATCGATGGCCAATGGCTCGGCACAAACAAGTTTGATGCATCACTCAATGTGTTGGCTGCAATAGAACATGCAGTTTCAAGACGCGGCAGCTACATGATGTACATCGGCTCGCGTGAAACTCCGGTCGCGCTGCACACCATCGGCTCAACAAGTATTCATAACGGTGAGTCTGGTTGTATTCGGGTCACGCTTCCAGTCAGCCTGCCGATTGCGCCTGGCGACCGCTTTATCCTGCGCGAGTCTGGTCGCGACGAGACTATTGGTGGTGGCCAGGTACTCGACATTCAGCCAATCATGCGCACCTCAAAAGCCACGCCCAATAATGACGTATTGAGGCTGGTTGTCGAACGTGGCTGGGTGCAAATGAGCCAATTACACCTTCTTGCTGGACGCATCGTTGATATATCCGAAGTTGAGCAGGTGCTCGATGGGTGGGTCACGACTCATCACGCTTTCGACCAAGTGAGCCAAGAGCTGTCGGTACTCGTCACTGCATCAAAAGATCTCGGTGTCGATGTGGCCACACTTTCACTGCAACAACGGCTTGTATTGCCAATTGTTCCCAACATTACCGTGCGCGATGGTCGCGCGCGAGGCGTCGATGCCATCGACATCGCACTCCACCCAATGGTGCAACAATTTGCAGATGCCGGATGCATGCCGCCCGATGCGGCGTCACTCGACAAATCTATTGTTCGACAACTCGTGCAGCGCGGAGTTCTCGTGCACTGCGATGAACTGTATTTTCATTCTTCTGCTCTCGAGAAAGCAATCGCTTCTGCGCGCGACTTACTGATAGCGAATCCACAGGGTTTTACTGTTGCTCAGTTTCGTGAGCACCTCGGTGTGTCACGCAAATATGCGCTACCGCTGATCAATCAATTAGATGCAACCGGTTTTACTCGCCGCCGCGAAGACTTGCGCATTGCCGGGCCAAAACTCTAAAACGTTTTAGGCCAACGTGCGCCGGCTACGACTCAGCACGTAAGCGCCAAGCACCGCCACCCCGCTACCGGCAATTGCAAGCGGCGCAACATATTCATCGTTCACGAAAACACCAAGAGCAAGTGACACGGCTGGCATCAGATACAAACTTGCTGCGGCGCGAGTCGACCCAATTCGACCAGCCAGCATCACCATCGCATAATGCGCAACCGCTGTGCCAAGTACTCCGAGAGCCAATACTGCTGCGAGTGCCGCCCATTCAAAAGGTCGGTCATTGTGCAGTGTCGAATAGATACCGAGTGGTGCGAGCATCACAACGGCCACAATTTCTGCTCGCCACAACACAGGTAATGCGCCGTATTGCTGCTGAAGTGGGCTTGCAATATTAAGCGCAAACCCATACAGCATGAGCGCGCCGATAATCAGTGCAACTCCAAATGAACTCGAGGAGCCTTCACGAATACTTGGCAAAGCAATCAACACCACTCCAAGACAGCCAATGCCAAGACCAGCAACCTGTCCACGCGGCGGCAATCGATGCGCAATAACTCCAGCGACCATCGCCACAAACAACGGCGTCGCGCCATTGAGCATGCCTGTCACGCTGCTTGATACATGCTGCTCGGCAAATGGAAACACTGTCAGTGGCACCGCAAGCCACACAAGTGCGAGCAGCACAATATTGCGCCATGCACTGCGCGGCACTGGGGCACGAGCACCTGGCACAAAGGTAAGTGTGATGCACCCGAGCACAACACGCATTGGCGTGATCATGCCTGGCGCAAAGGATCGCAATGCAATTGAGATGAAATAAAACGATGATCCCCACACCACACCTGGCGTGAGCAACAAGAACCAATCAAATGGTTGAAGTGGTGCAACTTCTGCAGCCGACCTGCGGGCCGATGCCTCGTTATTCACTTGCTGGTTTGCGCATCTCCCGATAGTCGCGCGCTGCTCCCTCGAGAGGCTCGACTTCAAGAGTGATGCCATCAATTGCCACAACCCTGCATGCGGCGCCTTGCACAAGTGGTGTTGATCGGTTTGCGCGCGCATGCCACTTTGCGCTCTGTACCATCACAATTCCTTCAGGCGAGATGTCAGACTGAGCAATACCTTCCATGCCAATCATCCATTCGCGTCCAATGGTCGGTGTTGCAAAACGAGTGCGCACCATCGACGGCATGCCAACAATAAATGCAAGAGTCATCATTGCAATGCCGCACACAAGAGTGAGCCACGACATCCGCATCGAGCTTCCGTCGATCGGTTGATACAACGTAAGCGACGCAATGCTAAACAACGCAAGACCTATACCGGTCCACAGCCGCGGCACACCAACTTGCACATCGATGGCAAAGGCAAACACTGCAAGCACGATCATTGCTACTGCCCACAAATGCACTGGCAATGCAGCAAGACCATAAACACCAAGCACCAAGCACACTGCGCCAACGAAACCCGCGATACCAATGCCCGCGGTGAAAAACTCAAATATCAGAAGCGACAAGCCGATTGCAAACAACAAGTAGGCAACAGGAGGGCTTGCAACGGTGTGCATCAATTGTCCCGTGAGTCCGAGTTTAAAAAATCGTGCTGTTGTTGCGTCTCTCACCATCAAACCGCTTGAGTCAAGCGACTCAACCACCGTGTCGAGCATGCGACCATCAATAGTTAAGCCATCGAGTGCATACAACATGTTGCGCACTACAGGCACGCCCTCATCGGTGCCAACATTTTTGAGCACACCCATTTTTCGTGCATCACTAAAACCAATGCTCGAGTTCGTCAACATCGCGTCGGCAGTTCCAAAACTCACTAACGAGCCACCCACACTCAACAACTCTCCACTGTGGCCAATGCGCGCACCTGGTGCCATCGCAGTGACATCGGCAACTGCAAGCATCTGTGCCGACAAGCCATATGCGCGAGCGCCTGTAGGCCCAACCCACACTGCTACCGGAATCGTGGCCGACGAAATCTTTTCTAAAACTTCTGTCATGCGCTCTCGGGAAACAACCGCACCACGCGAATTCACTTGTAGCACGATGGCTTGTGCGCCATTGGCTGTTGATCTCTCTATTGCCGCCTCAATCTCGGCGACTACCACGTCATCAAGCAGACCACTGACCGCCACAACGTCTACGGGCGCCAACTGGTCTGCCGATATTGGGTCGGCGGATACACCAGAGTTCATCGATAACCCTGCTGCTCCAACAATCAGTGCCACTGCGCCTACACGCACCATTTTCGAAAACTTCAGCAACTGATCCTCCGGGGTCATCTCTCTCATGTATTACAGAACTTGTCTTATCTCAACAACTTACGGTATCTGCCTCAAACGCTAAGATTCCTCGCGTGCATATTTTGCTGGCCACCGATGCCCAATGGGTTCTTGACGAAGTACTTGCAGCCCTCGGATCACCCGACACTTCGTTCACCGTCTGTCGCAATGGACGTGATGTGCCAGAGGCCATCGCCACTCGCACACCCGATTTAGCCGTTCTCGACTTGCAAATCGGATCAATGGGTGCAATGGCCGTGACCATGGATCTTCGCCTCGACCACAGTGACCATCGCATCCCACATGTTCCGGTGTTGATGTTGCTCGATCGCAAAGCCGATGTGCATTTGGCTCGCCGCAGTGGCGCAAATGGTTGGATCATCAAGCCACTCGATGCGCTCCGTTTGCAGCGTGCAGCACATGCGGTTGCCGGTGGCAACTCGTGGCATGACGGCGAAGTACTCGCCGCTCAAGTCTAAGTCTTACTAATCTTTCTGATTTTTTGTAAATCACACTCACTCTGCGAAACCTTCCTGCGAAACTAAACGCATGGTTGCCCACGTTCTTGCCGATATCAATATTCCTGCACATCTTCTGCCTCTCGACGGGCGTTTTGGTAGCGGTCCATCCAAAATTCGCTCAGAGCAGATTGATGCCGTCGTTCGTGCATCACGCAACATTCTTGGTACATCACATCGCCAAGCGCCAGTAAAAAATCTGGTTGGTTCGGTGCTCGATCAGTTGCGCCAGTTGTTTCAACTGCCACAAGATTGGGATGTTGTTATTGGAAACGGTGGAGCCAGTTTGTTTTGGGATGCCGCAACATTCGGTCTCATCCAACATCGCAGCGAACATTTAGTTTTTGGAGAGTTCTCTTCAAAGTTTGCTCAAGCCTCACTTGCTGCGCCGCATCTTGGCGACCCACTCGTGATCGAGTCTGCTCCTGGCACAGTACCCACAATTGAGCCAGCCGATGTCGATTCCAATATTGACACATATTGCCTCACGCACAACGAGACTTCCACGGGTGCATCGATGCAACTGTCTCGTCCTGCCAAACCTGTCGATGCACTCGTCGTTGTCGACGGAACATCGGCAGCGGGTGGCATTGCATGGTCGCCAAGCGAAGTCGATGTTTATTATTTCTCACCACAAAAAGGCTTTGCATCCGAAGGCGGCACATGGATTGCATTGTGCTCCCCTCGCGCAGTCGAGCGCATCAACAAGACCAAGAGCACTGGTCGTTGGTGTCCGCCATCACTCGATCTAGCCCTGGCACTCGAAAACTCTCGCGCCAATCAGACATACAACACACCGTCAATTTCCACATTCGTGATGCTCAACGAACAACTTGGATGGATGCTTGATAACGGCGGCATGAGTTGGTGCACAAAGCGCACACAGCAATCGGCTGACATTTTGTATGGGTGGGCCACTAGCCGCCCATTCACCGAGCCATTTGTGACAAACCCACAGCATCGATCGCCCGTTGTTGGCACGATTGACTTCATCGATGTCGATGCCGCGCAGGTTGCGACCGTGTTGCGCAACAATGGCATTGTTGACACCGAGCCTTATCGCAAACTTGGTCGCAATCAGTTGCGCGTCTCCATGTTTCCTGCCGTCGATCCGTCCGACGTGCAACTACTTACATCCAGCATCGACTACATCGTGGAGCAACTCTCATGACCAAAGCACGCATTGTTATTGCCGAAACCATCGCCGAAACTGGGCTCGATCGCCTTCGCGCAGCAGGTTTTGATGTTGATATTCAAATCGACAAAACCCCACAGCAACTGCACGCGATCTTGCCAGGTGCAAGCGCATTGATCGTGCGTTCAGCAACAATGGTCGATGCCCAGATGCTCGAGGCTGGCAGCGACCTCATGGTTGTCGCGCGAGCAGGTGTTGGTCTCGACAACATCGATGTCGATGCGGCAACTCAGCAGGGTGTCATGGTGGTCAATGCCCCACAATCAAACGTTCTTTCGGCTGCTGAACACACCATGGCTTTGATTCTTTCGATCGCACGCAATGTTCCTCAAGCTCATCGCGCTCTTGTTGCAGGCAGATGGGAGCGCTCAAAGTGGGAAGGTATCGAGCTCGCTGGCAAGACTCTTGGCATCCTTGGTCTTGGTCGCATCGGCACGCTCGTTGCCCAACGCGCACGAGCATTTGACATGCGCCTCATCGCATTCGACCCATTTGTCTCGCCCGATCGTGCGCGCGAGCTTGGTGTTGACATGCTCACACTCGAACAAGTTGTCGAGCAATCCGATGTGCTCACCATTCACTTGCCAAAAAACAAGGAAACAAACGGCATTCTTGATGCAGCGATGCTGACTCGCGCAAAACCATCTCTGCGTATTGTCAATGTTGCGCGCGGGGGCATCGCCAACGAAGCCGATTTGGCCGAGGCACTGCGCAACGGCATCATTGCAGGCGCAGCACTCGATGTGTTTGTAAAAGAACCAACCACGGAATCGCCACTCTTTTCACTCGACAACGTCGTCGTTACACCTCACCTTGGCGCGAGCACACGCGAGGCACAAGACCGAGCGGGCGAAGTAGTTGCCGACATGGTGCAACTCGCGCTCAACGGTGATTTCGTTCCGTTTGCTGTCAACATCGAGGCCGAAGACGCCAGCGAAACGCTCAAACCATTTGTGCCACTCGCCGAGCGCCTTGGTCGCGTGTTTGCTTCACTGACCAACAACACGCCAACCAATGTCGAGATCACCACCTCGGGGGAAATCGGCGCATACGACCCAGGATTTATTGCAATTAGTGCGCTAAAAGGCTTGCTCACTGTGTGGTCAAAAGAAACCATCAGCCTCGTCAACGCCCCTGTGATTGCGCGAAGCCTCGATGTTTCAATCACCAGTGTTGCCACAACCACTACAACACATCACGACTACATCAACCTGATCACTTTGCGTTCGTCGACTCGCAGTCTTTCCGCGACGCTCACAGGCCGTCGCCGCGAAGCGCGCATCGTCATGATCGACGATCACCTCACCGATATCCCACCATCCGAGTTCATGTTGGTTGTAAAAAACGACGATCAACCCGGTGCTATCGGTCGTGTAGCAACTGTTCTTGGTAATGCTGGCATCAACATCGCCAACATGGATGTAGGCACGACCGAAATTGCAGGTAGTGCGTTGATGTGTATCGCCACCACCACACAGGTGCCAGAGGCAATCATCGCCGAGTTGCAAGCATTGTCTGGTATCTCAAGTGTGACGCCAATCGGCGCCTGATTCTTACTGGCTGTTTACGACTAGTTATCTTTACGGATTCGACGCACTCGCTTTTCGCGCACAGGTTTTTCGGTCACGCGCACGAGTTCATCGTCAATGACATCGTGTCGAGTGCCCCAGCTGCTTGCTAGCGCCTGGATCATTGCTGAGGCAGGCAGTGCCATCACAGCACCAAGTGGGCCAAGAACTGCGCCACCCACCATTGCTGCACCAAATGCAACTGCCGCGTGCACATGCAGTGTGCGCGCGGTGATGCGCGGTGCAAATAAATAATTTTCAAGTTGTTGATACACCAAGATGAACCCAACTACAAACAATGCCTTAAACGGCGAGTCGAGGAATGTCAGCAGCAATGGCAACACGCCTGCCAAATAGGTGCCCACAACGGGCAAGAATTGGGAGACGATGCCAACCCACAATGCCATCGCCACTGGTGCAGGCGTACCAATTGCCTGAAAAGCGATCCAGTGAAAGAACGCCGAGATCAATGCGAGCAACGCACGCGAATACAAGTACCCACCTGTTTTTTCAATCGCCAAATCCCACGTCCTCAGCACCGTGCGTTGTTTTGCTTCAGGCAACCTGCTGCAGATTGCGCGGCGCATCTTTGGTCCATCGGCTACGAGGTAAAACGCAAACAAAGAAACCGTCAACATCTGAAACAAAACGCCGAGCGCGCTTGTTGACAAACTGATAGCTCGGCCACGCTGGTTGTCAATAAATGTTTGCACCGGACCAGTTGGATCGGAGATAGATGCATTCACTTCAGCCGGATCGATATGAGTGTTAAAGGTGTCATTCACAAAATCAACTGTGTCATTGACATACGTTTCACTATGTGTGAGTACGTCGGCAACCTGACTGCCCACCAGAGTGCCGATTGCACCAATAAATAACACGCTAAATGCAAGTACACCAAACAAGATCAGAGCCGTTCCGCTCCCTCTGCGCCAACCGCGTCGAGCTAGTCGATTGACACCAGGCTCGATCGCGAGAGCCAAAAACATGGAGACCAGCAACAGCAATACAAAGCTTGACAACTGATGAAACAATTCGCGTGCAACCAATGCACCTAAAAAGCCAAGCCAAAAGACCACAATCGCACGAGGCACCCATTTCGGCATTGCGGTATCAGTGTTTGTCGTCACGAACCCATATTACTCGGCATCCAATTCGTGTGGTTTGATCTATTTGATGGCACGATAAACACGTGGCAAAGATCAGCAATCCATTCCCCAACAACACTGCGGTTACCGAATTGATCAGCACCGTGCGCGACTCTCTTGGTGATGCATTACGCGCTCGCGTGATTGGCCCAAACGGTGATGCTCGCAGCCAAGAACTCATGGAAACACCTGGCCCAAGATGGTTTGACGAAGATCGTCCTGTGCGACGCGTGCATTCCGACACCTCGATGTTTATTGGCGGACTTCGCTCGCTCATGATTCAAACCTTGCACCCACTCGCCATGGCTGGCGTTGCCAATCATTCAAATTACAAAACTGATCCGTGGGGTCGTTTGCAACGCACTGCAGATTTTTTGGCCACCACCACAT
>CAXNIQ010000019.1:0-13137 GCA_964202465.1 Ilumatobacteraceae bacterium | reverse complement strand
CTCGTTGGGGTTTTCGAACAGCAACGCCCGTAGCCTTACGGGTATGGCGTTTCCGCAATCTCGCCCTCGTCGCCTGCGACAGAGTCCGGCCATGCGCGAACTCGTTGCAGAGGTGCGATTGGGTGTCAAAGACCTCGTTGCTCCGTTGTTTGTGCGCGAAGGTATCTCGTCTGCACAACCAATTAGTTCATTGCCGGGCGTGGTGCAACACACGCTCGATTCATTGCGCAGTGAAGTAGTGCAACTTGCACAACTCGGAGTGCCTGCTGTCATTTTGTTTGGTATTCCATCAGTCAAAGACGAAGTTGGGTCTGGCTCATTTGATCCAGCCGGCATCGTGCAGGTGGCGTTGCGCGAATTGCAAAAGGAAGTTGGCAACGACATGGTGTTGATGGCCGATTTGTGTGTCGACGAATACACATCGCACGGTCACTGCGGAGTGCTCAACAAGCACGGTGATGTTGACAACGACGCAACACTTGATATTTATTGTCGTGCAGCACTTGCTCAGGCGACGGCTGGCGCACATGTTGTAGCGCCAAGCGGAATGATGGACGGACAAGTTGGCGCGATTCGCGCTTCACTTGACGAAGCAGGTTTTTCCGAAGTTGCGATCATGGCGTATTCGGCAAAGTATGCATCTGGTTTATATGGTCCGTTTCGCGATGCTGTCGACGTACAGATTCAGGGCGGCGGCAACCGCAAGGGGTATCAACAAGATTGGCGCAACGCGCGCGAAGCACTACGCGAAGTTCACGCCGACATCGAACAAGGTGCCGACATCGTGATGGTCAAACCAGCATTGAGCTATCTCGATGTGATCTCGGCAGTGCGCGCGCAAGTCAATGTGCCGGTAGCTGCGTATCACGTGAGTGGTGAATACGCGATGATTAAGGCCGCAGCCGCCAACGGTTGGATCGATCACGACACCGTTGCCCTCGAGCAACTCACCGCTGTAAAGCGCGCAGGAGCCGACATCATTCTCACGTACTTTGCGCGTTGGTTCGCAGAAAACAATCGCTAACGCATGAGCATTGAGTTTTGTGATCCGGTTTCGTGTGTCGCAGCAGGCTGCACAGCCACAGTTTGCACAGGCAAGGGCGTGCCATCTAATCACACGTTGTACACGCGTTCTGCAGGTGTAATACCTGGTGGTGTCAACTCGTCGATTCGCGCATTTAAGGCAGTTGGTGGCGAGCCGTACATCGTTGCGCGCGGCGAAGGCGCACACGTTATTGATGTTGAAGGCAAGCGCTATATCGACTTGGTGCAAAGCTACGGAGCCGTAATTTTGGGACACGCGCATCCATCGATCACTGCAGCGCTGCAAGCTGCAGCAGTGGACGGCACGTCATTTGGTGCGCCGACGCCGCGTGAAATGAAACTCGCCGAAGCGATTCGCGAACGAGTATCAAGCTGTGAGCGAGTGCGTTTAATGAACAGTGGCACTGAGGCAACAAGCACTGCCGTACGGTTGGCTCGCGGGGCCACCGGTCGTAAGCGGATCATCACCTTTGCCGGAAACTTTCACGGCGCAACCGATGCACTACTTGCTGCTGGTGGAAGTGGCGTTGCAACACTTGGTTTGCCTGGCACCGCAGGCGTGCCCGAAGAAGCCGTGGCCAACACTCTTGTTGTTCCATACAACGTTGTGCCCGAAATCGGCAACGATGTGGCTGCAGTGATTGTCGAGCCAATCGCTGCAAACATGGGAGTGGTTGCCCCAGCGCCAGGGTTTTTAGAAGGACTTCGCGCAGCATGTGACAAAGCGGGTGCGCTTCTTATTTTTGATGAGGTGATCACCGGCTTTCGCATTGGTATGGGTGGGGCACAAGCAAAATACGACGTGAGGCCAGACATCACGTGCTTCGGCAAAGTGATTGGTGGTGGGTTGCCGATTGGGGCTATCGGCGGATCTCGCGCAGTGATGGAAAATCTTTCGCCTCTCGGCAAGGTGTTTCACGCCGGAACACTTGCGGGAAATCCTCTCGCTACGGCAGCAGGCCTTGCTGCATTAAACGAACTCACACAAGACGTATATATGGAACTCGGTGCGCGAGCACGACAACTCGCAACTCTGTTGCGCGACGCCTGCACAAGTGCTGGCATTACAGCACAGTTTCCGGTTGTTGGCACGCTCGTCGGCGCGTTCTTTGGCAGTCACGTACCAACCAACTTTGACGAAGCAAAGCAAACGGATGAAAAGATGTACGCAAAATTCTTTCACGCGATGCTCAACGAAGGTGTGGCAATGGCTCCAGGTGCTTACGAAGCACTGTTTGTTGGAGTAGGGCACACCGACTCGGTGATGGATCAATTGGCTGCTGCTGCTCATCGCGCAGCACATGCAATCGCCTAAACCAAAAAGAAACGATTTAGAATAGAACCATGCGCCACTTTTTGTCGGCTCGCTTGTGGGCGGCGTTCGGAATCCTTGGTGCGACAGCCGTAGTTGTGTTGGGACTCTTCAACTTGGTGTCAGGCGGTTCTTCTACACCTGCAGCACTTCCCACTCTTCACAATGTTGAACTCGTTGCAGTTGTTGCATCAATTACCCCACAAGACGGATGGCAAGTTGCAAGCGGCGTCACTGTAGGAAACTCGACGATGACATTGGATGATGGTCGGGTTGTTGAGGTTTTAGAAGGCACGATGGGAGAGATCACATGCACCAATCTGATCGAATCATCTGCATGTGTGTTGTTAGCCGACATGCTGGGTGGTGGTGTCGTGTGGTTTGCCCTCATGCCAGTTGACGAAACTACTGATGTGGCTGCTCGTCAAAAGATATTGACGTTGCCACCGCTTGTTGACATGTTGAACGGCGGAAGTTTGGGTGTGTTGCAAAATGACTGGATCATAAAACTTGGCAACGGTGTGAAGCGCACGTGCGACTCCGAGTCGGACACCGCAAATCTGCGCGAGTTCATCACTAAGTTTTCACAAAGTAGTTACACAATGCTCGACTTGATCAAAGATGAAGTGACCGAAGTGGTCTGCAACAAGAACTAAATTGTGAGCAAAAATTATTTATGCGTTCGGAGCAAGACGCACAATTGCTGCCGCCATTTTGTAGGCAACCTCTGCAGGACCAATTTCGTCTGGGCGTAACAGGTTGGCCATGATGCGCAAGACCCACTCCATCAGTGTTCTGCTGTGAATACCTACGCGAGATAGTTCGCGCATCAACGCCGGGCGACCAATGACGCGAGCAAATAATCGCGCAACTTTGAAGTACTCACCGTACTCTTCGTCGATAAGTACTTGGTAGTGCTCGAGTGCCTTTGGGTCGCCGCTCGAGATTGCGCTGTGCAGCACATCGGCCGCAATGCGCGCAGTTTCGTATGCGTAGTCAATCCCTTCGCCATTAAATGGGTTGACACTTCCCGCAGCATCTCCAATAACGAGATAACCAGGGCCAACCTTTGGTCCAACCGAACCACCCATCGGAATCTTGCCGCTAGTTGCCTTGCACTCAGGCGTGTCGGGGTTGATGCCCCAATCGTCAGCAACCATATGTGCATAACTATCGAGCAGCATGGTGGTGTTGACATCTTTAAATTTTTTGAATGTTGAGAGCAAACCAACACCCACGTTGATCGTGCCATCGCCAACGGGGAAAATCCATCCGTAACCAGGCATCGAATTGCCGTTGCGGTCCTTGACATCGAGTGCCGATTCGATCCACGGCTCGGCATGTCGTGGGCTTTGCCAATATGTGCGAATAGCTGTGCCATACGGCCATTCTTTGGTGCGCGATGTGCCAAGAGCGCGGCCAAAACGACTGTTTGCGCCGTCGGCGATCACTACATACTTGGCACGAATTTCAAATGTTTCAGAGTTACTTTGAGCTGAGTCGTTTCCCGTGTCCTTGCGCGTCACGGTTGCACCGCAGACAACACCATCAATAACGATCGGGGCAGTTGCTTCGTGACCTTCAAGCAACACAGCGCCAGCCTTGACTGCGTTGTGCGCAACCATTGCATCAAGTTCGCGACGGCGAACGACGTATCCATGCTGCGGATAAATGGGGTGACTTGGCCAATGCAACTCGAGAGCCTTGCCGTGCGCAGTTGCACGCAATCCGTCGTAACGATGAAATTGTGTGAGCCCATCTGCAAGCCCCATATCACCAAGTTGTTTTACTGCGCGAGGTGTCAGACCGTCACCACAAGTTTTTTCGCGCGGAAAATGTTTGCGCTCAACAATCGTAGGCTTGTAACCAAGTTGCGCAAGCCAAAAGCCTGCTGCGGCACCTGCTGGGCCGCCACCAACAATCAACACATCGGTCTCTAGCGTCGGCAAACGGTTCATTGCAGAACTCATACTCTCATCGTACGTTCACAAGGCAATTGCTAAACACGAGTGTGACGGCAATCGCCATCTGGGATCGCCTTTGGAAAATCGGCCTGTTACTTGCCAGATTCGCGAGGCGCAATGCCGACGAGCTCAGGAGGCGGAGCCAACATCGAGAAATCTTTATCGACAGTTTCAAACGACGACGTGCCGTTTACAAGCGCGAGGAAAATCTCGGAAGTTGGTGAACACCACGTCTCGTATTCGGCAGCCCACTTTTCGTTTGCAGGATCTGTTCCACTGATTGCATATCGCACGTGACACACCACTCCAAGAATTTGTGCTTCGGTCAGTGCTCCGCCAGCTTTTTCACCTTGCATCGGCATTGGGTTGCCGTTGTATGAAAGTGGCGCATGCGCGCCGCCTTCTCGGTCTGGATCTCCGTAGACCTTGAGCCCTGCAGTTGCATACGCCTGACTGCCGGTGTACACAAAGTTCAACATGTCCTCAATCTTTGGAAATGTTTTCATTACTTCGCCTTGGTAGAGCGCACGACCTGCGCCACCTTGACCTTCGGCGCCGTGACAACCAGCGCATGATCCGTATGCAGTTGCACCAACTGCAAGCGGACCTTGAACAGCTTTTTCTTGTGGCTTGAGAGCTGCCACATACAAAAACGCCCACAGTGGAAGCAGGCTCAATGTGGCCATTGCCCAAAACGGAATCTTTTTGCGCGACTTGGCCGCAGCAACATAGGAAGGATCTGGAAGTGCTGGCGGGGCAACTTGCGCAACTGCTTTTTCGACAGTTGCAGGCACGGCAGCAGAGGTAGTAGTCACAGCATCAGTGGAAGGTGTTGCACCCGACTGCAGGCGGTCTTTCGAGCGCTTGAGTAGGTGTTCGGGTATCTCGGTCACGGCATCCACTCTAAATCAAATTGGGTCCAATTCAAGAACGCGTCGCACAGGGATGGAAAGAGCGCATGGCTGGCTAACGAGGTAGTTACAAGTCACAATGCGCACTTTTGCACGAACTCAGCGGTTTTCGCCAGTGAGTACCTTGCCCGACTAGCCTTATTTGCGAATTGAACCCTATTAACGAATTGGCAAGGAAAGGTACTCCTGCGAACCATGTTGGCAATAGACATCCTGAGGTGGCCTGGCATGAACCAAGCGTTCTTGTTTTCGTTTTTCCTTACTCTTGTTTTAATTGCAGCGATCGTCGTTGTCGGTAAGCGTCGCAAAACAGATCGCAAAGCAACATGGGGCGAAGCAATTTTTGGGGCGACGTATGTCTTTGCGGTCATGTTCATCTCATTCGGTGTTGTTCCTCACCAATGGATTGATCATGCCGACAAGAATCTTGGATGGCGCAAAGACAAAGTGATTTTCGGACCGTTCGACATCCTGAAGCCAAAAGCATTTGGCGGACAATTTCCTTTCACGATCAGTTTCGAAGCCGTTCGCGACATTGTTGTAGTGGTGATTCATGTTTTCTACTTCGTAGTAATGGGACTGATCTTTGCGTGGTGGCAAAAGCGCGGAGCTGTAAAAACAAAAGAAGTCGCAACATCCACGTATGGCCGACCACTGGTGCGCAAGGCCTGATCCGAAATGACGAAGACCGACGCAAACCCACCGATGCCAGAATGGTCGGACGAGTATCAACTCGTTGAAGTCGATGCCGCGTACCTTGCAAAGGCAGTTAAGCCAAAGCAGTTCATTCACATCGACCAGAGCGAATGCATCATGTGCGAAGGCTGCGTCGACATCTGCCCGTGGAAGTGCATCCACATGGTTGCTCCAGAAGCAATCGCGAGTGCCGAAAATACCGAGAAGCCTGGCGCAGACCCATCCGACAACGTGCTGTTCATCATTGATGATGACGTGTGCACAAGGTGCGCACTGTGTGTCGATCGCTGTCCAACCGGTGTCATCATTATGGGCAAAGTTGGCGAACCAGTTGCAACTGGAGACTTTCATACACGCACGGCAAACCATGGCTACGGCTACGGGATGCGGCTTTAGAAGACTGATTGATACGGAGAATATTTATGGCACTAACACTTGATGAGCAACCCAAGATGACTCTCAAAGAGCGCGCGACAAAGATGAACGAGTCGCTCAAGGGCAGCCAGGCATGGAACTCAATTTTCCGCCCAGGCTCAATTTTTCGCAAGGGCTACACCGACTCGCCTCGTAACCGTTCATATGTGATTATGAACTCGGTTCTCTATCACTTACACCCAGTCAAAGTAAAGCGTCACGCCGTAAAAGTGAGTTACACACTGTGTCTTGGTGGCTTGAGCTTCTTCTTGTTTATTTTGCTCACGGTTACCGGCATCTTCTTGATGTTCTTTTATCGGCCTACCGCCACCAATGCTTGGCAAGATATTCAGTCGCTACAAACTTCGGTGACGTTTGGTTTGATGGTTCGAAACATGCACCGATGGGGCGCACACTTGATGGTGCTCAGCGTGTTCTTGCACATGGCGCGCGTGTTTTATCACGGTGCATACAAAGCACCACGCGAATTTAACTGGGTAATCGGTGTCATTTTGCTCACGCTCACATTGCTTCTTTCGTTCACCGGTTACTTGTTGCCATGGGACCAACTAGCGCTCTGGGCAGTAACGGTGGGTACCAACATGATGGGTTATTCGCCGGTCATCGGTTCGCAAGTGAGATTCGTGCTACTTGGCGGTGTCGAAATCGGGGCCGAAACGCTTTTGCGTTGGTACGTATTACACGTGCTGCTCTTTCCATTTATCACCGTCATCTTTCTTGCCGTGCACTTTTGGCGAGTGCGTAAAGACGGCGGAATATCGGGGCCACTATGACCGAGATCCCAGAACACCTGCTCAAGCGGGCGCAAGCTGCACGCGACAAGGCTGCATCCGAGACCGGAACACCAGACTCTGCTGGCGCAGCACCTGCAGACTCGCGTATTCCTGAAGCCTTGCTCAACCGTTCAAAAGCAGCCAGAGAGGGTGGTGCAGGAGTAGCAGTTGCAGAGCGTGCCGCATCTGGCGTTGCAGCAACGGCGTCAAATGGCAACTCGCCCCTTGGCACTGGCCCTGGTGGACACACGCAACGTTTGCTAACAGTTGTTAAGTCTGGCTCGATCCAAGACGTCAAAGCAGTGCCAGTCGACAAAGTGCATACATGGCCACACTTGCTCGGTATCGAGTTTGTTGCTGCACTTGCGTGCACTGCATTTACCTTTTTGTTCTCGTGGTTTGTCAATGCACCGTTGCTGCAAGCAGCAAACTTCAACCAAACACCAAACCCATCAAAGGCACCTTGGTACTTCTTGGGCTTGCAAGAACTGCTCACCATGTTTCACCCGATGATCGCAGGCGTGACCATTCCCGGAGTTGCACTTATCTCGTTGATGTTTGCTCCGTACATGGACCGCAACACATCCAACAAACCCGAAGATCGCAAATTTATGACCAGTATTTTCACGGTGCACCTGATGTTCTGGGCAGTGCTCGTGATCATCGGCTCATTCTTCCGTGGTCCAGGCTTCAACTTCGTATTCCCATGGGTTGACGGAATCTTTTTCGAGCTTTAAGGCGACACATATATATGAACACCACCACCATCATCACCCTTGCAGTCGCGGCACTTGTTGTGCTCGGGCTTGGACTTGTTCTTACGTCGGTCAAGCGCGACGATTCGCGCGGTGTCGGCGCATTAAAGCGCGAGACTCGCCGCAAAGACATTGGCAAAGTCAATCCAGATGCCGTTTCTGGCCGTGAAGTCGAGCGCGCCGCAGTCGCTGCTCGCAACACCGCAATTGCCACACGCCCAAGTGCCGATGTTGAGCCGTGGTCGCCGCCAGATGCTGAAGCAGTTGGTGTGGCCCGTCGACAGTTTTTGAATCGCGCAACCGGAACATTGCTGGGCGTAAGCCTTGGCGCATTTGGCGCATCACTGATCGCATTTTTGTGGACAAGTTCGTCTGGTGGTTTTGGTTCCAAAATCACTATCGGCAACCTCGACAATGTCATCGCACAGATTCGTGCCAACAAGGGTTTCTATTACGTCCCGCAAGCTCGCGCGTGGGTTACTGAATATCCAAAAGAGGGTCTCTCCAAGGCAAAAGTTGCTTATAGTGCGCAACCTGCCGTGTACGGCGGCATGGAAGCGGGAATTATTGCTTTGTACCAAAAGTGCCCACACTTGGGTTGCCGTGTTCCCAACTGCGTGAGTTCACAGTGGTTCGAGTGCCCGTGTCACGGATCGCAGTTCAACATAGTTGGCGAGAAAAAGGGTGGCCCTGCTCCTCGTGGCATGGATCGATTCGGTGTTTCGGTTGCAAATGACATCTTGGTTGTTGACACTGGTGCTGTTTTCGGTGGACCACCAATTGGCACCAACACCACTGGTCAAGAAGCTGAAGGCCCACACTGTGTCGGCGGAGGTCACTAATGGTTGCTGTCGTTACATCAAACATCGCATGGATCATTTTGGTAATTGCGGTTGGCGGTTGGATTGTCTACGGACTCACCAATATCCGTCGCAGTCGCGCCGAAATCGGTTCTGAAATTACGCTTGCTGCAAACCGCAAGCCGTATTACGACGACGAGATTCTTGAAGGAAAGAAGATTGAGCGCACTCAGTTAATCGGCCTTCTGTTTCTTGCAGTAATTACCATCAGTTTGCCGCTGTATTGGATTCTTGAACCAGGTCGTGAAGCAGGTGCAATTAAGCAATGGGAACATCAGTTTGATCATTGGGGTAGCAAATTGTTTGCGACCACGGCAGATGGTGGCTACAACTGTGCGGGTTGCCACGGTGGCATGAAGGGCCCTGGTGGCGCGGCTGCCTATGCGATCACTGATCCAAAAACTGGTGAGGTAAAAGACGTCAGTTGGAAAGCTCCTGCGATCAACACCATTTATTACCGCTATAGCGAAGAAGAAGTTCGTTTCATCCTCAACTACGGTCGTCCGTTTTCGCCGATGTCACCATGGGGTCTTGTTGGTGGTGGACCAATGAACGAGCAACAGATTCAAACGGTGTTGACGTACCTCAAGGGCATTCAGATTCCTCGCGAAAATTGCCGTGTTGCCACTGATGATCCGTTGATTTGCGATGGTGGTCATTTGCCAAAGGCAACACAAGACGCGATTCAAACTGAGGCCGAGCGATTGGTTGCTGCTGGTACCTATAAGACAGTTGGTGAAGCATTGTTTAATCTGGATTTGGGTAGCGGCAACTATTCATGCGCACGTTGCCACACCAAGGGTTGGTCATATGGCGATCCACAAATCACAGGTGGAGGCGCATTCGGACCGAACCTCACCGGTGGTTCTGCTGTTCGGCAGTTTCCACAAAAATCCGACATGCTCGCCTTTATTAATGGTGGCAGTGAGTACGGAAAGCGATATGGCGAACAGGGTCAGGGCAGTGGTCGTATGCCAGCATTTGGAGCCATGCTTACCGAATCTCAAATTTCTGCCATTGTCGATTATGTGAGAGGTCTCTAAATGTTGTCAGCAATTTTTGCAGTGAATTGGCAGCCAGAACTGCGCGGCATTGTTGTCGTACTGATTGCGGTGGTTGTGCTTATTGGAGGCACCTATCTCGTGGTTGGTACCAACGTCGGTGCGCGCCTTGGTTTCTTGATCGTGATCGCAGCCTTCTTCGGTTGGATGATGACGATGTGTGCCATTTGGTGGACATACGGAATTGGTCTCAAAGGTCCAGAGCCATTTTGGCATCCAGCCGAACCGATCACGATCGTTCGCGACTCGTCATTGTTGGTCGGCGCCGAGATCCTGACTGCTCCTCCAGCTCTGAGTGCAGATCCGGTAGCTAACGCTGCGTCGGTGGCAACAGAACTTCAGGCAGAAGGTTGGAATTTGTTGGATGAAGCAGACCCGCAGCGCGGACAGGCAGTTGCTGCATCCGATGCGATATTGCAAATTGAGGCTAAAGAATTTCCAGTTGGTTCGTATATGTCGGTTGCTGTGTATGGTCGCGGTGGCGAGCGTTGGCCCAAAATCAATGACTCACTCGATTTCTTCGCGTTCTTTCACAAGCCAAGATATGCACTCGTTGAAGTTGCACCAGTTGTGCCACAACGTGTCGAGCCAGGTCGCGCGCCAGCGCGCCCAGTAGTCGATACCGCACAGCCACACCGTTACGTGCACATGTTGCGTGACTTAGGTGCAAAGCGTCAACCCGCAATGCTGATTACGTTTGGTTCTGGGTTGATCTTTTTAATGCTGTGCTGGTTGCTCCATCGCCGTGACTTGCAGTTGCGAGCAAACATGAGCAGCGAGACTTTGCCTTCAAAGGCATAGCAATAAAGTGGGACAGTACCTTCCGATCATCGTTTTGATGGCTCTTGCCATCATCTTTGGTGCCCTAAGTTCGGTTGCATCGATGTTGCTTGCACCGCGTCGTCCCAACAGTGCAAAGTCCGCTCCGTACGAATGTGGAATCGTGCCAGGTCGTGAAGCACCTGAGCGCTTCCCGGTGAGTTTCTACATCATCGCAATGTTGTTCATCATGTTTGACATCGAAATCATCTTTGCCTACCCATATGCAGTGAGTCGTCAGGCACTTGGTTCATATGCGTTTTTTGAGATGGTTGCATTCAGCGCAGTGTTTTTTATCGCGTTTGTTTATGCCATTGCGCGCGGTGCACTCGACTGGGGTCCCATCAAAAAAGCAGTTCGGCTTGATTTGGGCAACAATGACGAGATGAAGTCGCCAAGTCGCACCGTGTTGAGTACGGTGCGCCGAGTTGGTTTCGACGGTCGCCAAGACGACAACGGGGCGGCTGCCTGATGGGTCTCGTGCGCAATGTAATGGACGATGGCCTTGGCGGGCTCGAGCACAACTTTTTGACTGGACGCATTGAAGATGTAGTCAAGTGGTCGCGTTCGCGCTCAAGTTGGGGCGCAACATTTGGACTTGCTTGCTGTGCGATCGAGATGATGGCAACAGGCACAGCGCACTACGACCTTGCTCGTTTCGGAATGGAAGTATTTCGAGCTTCACCTCGCCAAGCCGACATCATGATCGTTGCAGGGCGCGTGAGCCAAAAGATGGCGCCAGTGTTGCGCCAGGTATACGACCAGATGATGGAACCCAAGTGGGTTATCTCGATGGGCGTGTGTGCAAGCAGTGGCGGCATGTTTAACAACTATGCAATCGTGCAGGGTGTTGACCAGATTGTCCCGGTCGATGTGTATGCACCAGGCTGCCCTCCAACTCCAGAGACACTCATCCATGCAATCGAAACCTTGCATCAACTCATCGAAGATGGCGAGATTATGAGCCGACGCAAAGCAACTGGCGCTGGAGCCAATGTGCACATTCAAGAAATTGCTGCTGGCACGTACACACCAGTTGTTCTTGGAAAGCGCTAGATCATGACGACCGACATGTTGCACGATTGCGTATTGGGAGATTCCCATGGCCAGCACGTGCTGTTTGTGCCAAAAGATCGTTACATCGCAACACTTCGCAAGTTGATCGACGATTCGTACACGATGTGTGTCGACCTCACCGCTGTTGATTTTTTGACGCACCCTGGGCGCACATTGCCAGAAGCGATTGTTCCAGAGCGTTTTGAGATCGTTGTCAATTTGCTTTCCATGCGCGATCGCACTCGGATGCGTCTGCGCACTCAAGTGAGCGAAGCCGATGCATCAATCGACTCCGCATTCGATTTGTACCCAGGCACCGAGGCCATGGAGCGCGAAGTATTTGACATGTTCGGCATCACGTTTAATGGCCACCCAGACTTGACGCGCATTTTGATGCCAGAAGATTGGGACGGTCACCCGCTGCGCAAGGATTATTCGCAGGGCCGTATCCCAGTGCAATTCAAGGGCAGCGCATCATGAGCGATCTCTTGAGCACGGTCGTTTCAGCCGGAACATTTGAAGGCAACCAAGAATTGCGTTCGCGTAGCGAACTCACGGCAAAAGAAGTGATGCGCGAGGTTGGTGCAGTGTTGCGCATGAGCGAAGCCGACGTTGCGTTGCTCGCCGAAGTCGAGTCAGATCCAGGCGAAGATCAGACAATGATCATCAACATGGGTCCACAGCACCCATCAACTCACGGAGTGTTGCGCTTGATGCTCGAGTTGAAGGGCGAAACCGTATTGCGTTGCAAGCCGATCATTGGCTATCTGCATACAGGCATGGAAAAGACTGGCGAGTCGCTCACATTTATGCAGGGTGGCACAAACGTCACTCGCATGGACTACGCGTCGCCATTAAATAACGAACTCGTTTTTTCAATGGCTACCGAAAAGTTGCTTGGCATCGATGGTGATATTCCCGAGCGTGCTGTGTGGATGCGCATGTTGTTGTCGGAAATGAATCGCATGAGCAGCCACTTGCTGTTTATGGCTTCAAACGGCATGGACATCGGTGCCGTTTCGATGATGTTGTACGGATGGCGCGAGCGCGAAGAAGTGTTGCGTTTTTTCCAAAAAGTGACTGGCCTTCGCATGAACCACAACTTCATTCGCCCCGGTGGTGTTGCTGCCGACTTGCCTGCGGGTTGGCGCGATGATGTGCTTGAAATCCTTGAGATGCTTGCGCCGCGACTGGAAGAGTACGACACGTTGATGACCGGTCAGCCAATTTGGCGCGAGCGCTTGCAGGGGGTCGGCGTCATTACTCAGCAAGAAGCAATTGCTCTTGGCGCAACTGGTCCAATCTTGCGCTCGACCGGCCTGGCATGGGACTTGCGTCGTGACATGCCGTACCTGCATTACAACGAGATTGAGTTTGATGTGATTGTTGGCAGTTACGGAGATGCCTTTGATCGTTATGCGATTCGCTTGGCCGAAATTCGCGAGTCGATG
>CAXNIQ010000018.1:0-13192 GCA_964202465.1 Ilumatobacteraceae bacterium | reverse complement strand
CTGATCAAGCTCAGACTCAAAGTTGACTCTGCACTAGAAGTCCTGCGCACCATCAGCAGCAAAGACGAGTCGGTTAAACAACGCGCGCTCCGGGCACAAACGCTGTCGACAAGACTTATCGAATCAATCGATATCTGCTTGATGGCGCTCAACGGGCGCGTGGCGTTCGTCAGTGGTTCTCGTGACCGTCCTGTTTTAGAGATTGCTCCGCTCGACGTGGGTCCTTCATTGATTGAAAACGTCTGGAACCAACGAACAGCAATACTGACCAGCGCAACGATTCCACTCTCCTTGCCAAACCGCATTGGCTTCGAAGAGAGCTCGGTAGATGTCATTGACGTCGGTAGCCCATTCGACTACGAGCAAAGTCTGTTGTACTGCGCCAAGCATTTGCCCGAACCAAATAGCCCACTGCGAGACAATGCACTGCACGACGAGATTGAGCGACTGATCACCGCAGCAGGTGGACGAACACTCGCATTATTCACGACATATCGCGCGCTGCATCTTGCAGCAGACGAAATGTCCAAGCGACTTCCGTTCACAATCTTGCGACAGGACGATCTGCCAAAGATGGCGCTCATCAATGCATTCAGCCAAGAAGAGTCATCATGCCTCTTTGCGACTGCTGGATTCTTCCAAGGTGTTGATGTGCCTGGTCGCACGCTCAGCCTCGTGATCATTGACAAAATTCCTTTTCCACGGCCCGACGATCCTCTGCTCAGCGCTCGGCGCGATGTGATCGGTCGCCACTATTTCAGCGAGATCGATATTCCAATTGCGGCCACTCAGTTATCGCAAGCATCTGGTCGACTTATTCGTTCTCAGACCGATCGCGGAGTCGTGGCAATCCTCGACCCACGACTCGCAACAAAGGGTTACGGCAAAACGATCGTGGCAACGTTGCCTCCAATGCCGCGAACAGTAGACGTCGAAGAAGCCGAATCTTTCTTGCGCAGCCTTACTTAGCGATCAGTCTGTAGCCCATGCCGTGCACGGTTTGGATAATCGTAGGATTCTCTGGTTGGTCTTCGATCTTCACACGCAAACGTCGAATGTGAGCATCCACTAATCGCGAGTCGCCAAGATATTCGTAACCCCACACTCGCTCTAATAACTGATCGCGAGACATCACCATTCCCGGATGATCAGCAAATTCGCAGAGCAAACTAAATTCGGTTTTGGTGAGGCGCAATTCGCTTCCAGCCTTTGACACGACACTCAGTTCACGATCGAGTTCAATATCCCCAAATCGCGAGATACTTGTTGAATCTACGGCTCCACTTGTTTCAACCAAATGTGTACGCCGTAGCGCTGCGCGAATGCGTGCAGCCAACTCTTTTGCTACGACAGGCTTAGTCACGTAGTCATCTGCACCAGCTTCGAGTCCTGCAACCAAGTCGTGGGTATCGGTTTGTGCAGTCACCATTATGATCGGAACGATTGAGAAGTGTCTCAACTGCCGACACACTTCAAAGCCCGAAATGTCTGGCAATCGCAGATCAAGCAAAATAAGGTCTGGAGTCATCTCCAGAAATTTTTTGATCCCTTCTGCCCCATCCTTGGCTTCAACCACCAAATAGCCCTCATCTTCAAGCGCCAGTCGCAAAGCCGTCCTGATCGCGGCATCATCTTCAATAAAGAGCAATGAATGCATCCGTGCAGTCTGCCCCAAGTTGGCAAATTGTTACCAAAATCGCACAAAATTCGCGCCAATGCGTCAAATCAATCCATGACACTGACAGGTATCGAATCGGTGGGCGATCATGCTCCCCCTTGATCCCCACCGGTTCGGATCTCCCCCTCGTGGTGCCATGCTTAGGGAATGAAAGCCAAGCCGCTCTTTCCAAGTCTCTTTGGACTTCGTGGTCGAATGGTTCTGTTTTTTAGTCTCGGAGCATTGGCTGCAGCACTTGCCTTGAGCATTGTCACCTTCGCGAGCACGCGTTCATATTTGCTGAGTCAGCGCAGCGAAGTGGCAAAGCGCCAAGCGTTTAATAATGCACAACTTGTTCGCACACTGTTTGCCGAAAACCCATCAGATGTAGACCAGCTCATTGCCAACATTCGTAGCGAACGAGGTGGGTATGCAGTGTTGCATCTTGACGCGACAGAGTTTGATAGCGAATTCTTTTACGCGCAGGAGCCTCTCAAATTTACGCAATCAAACTTGCCGAGCGAACTCGTGCGCAAGACTCTGCAAGGCTCCACAGGCAGACAAAGATTTACATTCAACTCGGAGCCGTACGAGGCAATAGGTGTTTCAATACCTTCTGTTGGCGCTCAATACTTCGAAGCATTTCCGCTCGGCGATGTAGCAACAACGCTTGGCACTATTCAAACCACACTGCTGATCGGAGTAATTCTGATTACCATCGCTGCCGCAATTTTGGGATTGACTACGAGCAGAAGTGTGCTGCGACCACTGAGGCGAGTAACCGGTGCCGCAGACGAAATTGCAACGGGTGGGCTCGACACCAGACTCGAGATTGAAACCGATCCTGATCTCGAACGACTGGTGACATCATTTAATGACATGGCTGATGCAGTTCAATCTCGAATTGAGCGAGAACAGCGCTTTGCAAGCGATGTGAGTCACGAATTGCGATCTCCTGTCACCGCACTCGGTGCTGCAGTCGACGTGCTCGTTTCGAAGCGCGACGAATTCTCTGACCGAAATAAAGAGGCCATCGATATTCTTTCTTCACAAGTCAAACGTTTTGACAGAACAGTCATAGATTTACTCGAACTCTCTCGACTAGATGCCGGGGCAAGTGAGAATAATCTCGAAAACGTACACCTCGGCGACTTGATCAAACGCATCATGTCGCGCTACGCCTTTGAGAATATTGCCTTTGTGCAATTGATACCTATACGTACTGGAATTGGAAAAGTTGGCGAAGTCGATGACGAAACACTTGTCGACCGCAGGCGTATCGAGCGCATCTTGGTCAATCTGCTCGAGAATGCACGCGACCACGGTGGTGGTGCTAGCCGAGTATCTCTGAGCAAAAATGCCGACTACTTTGTGCTCAGCGTCGAAGATTCCGGTCAGGGCATTGCGCTTAGCGAACGCCAGCGCATCTTTGAGCGCTTTGCTCGCGGAACTGCGGCCCGAATGTCGACTGGCAGCGGACTCGGCCTAGCGATAGTGCAAGAACACGCACGCGCACTCGGGGGTACTGCACATGTAGAAGACTCACCAACGGGTGGTGCGAAGTTCGTGGTCACCATCAAAAGAATGACATCGCTATGAAACATCACGACAGGTTCTATCAGCGCAAATTGCATGTCTTTTCCTGCGCCGCTCTTCTCGTCATCTTGTTCGTCTCGTCATGTGCTGTTCCGGGCGAAGGCTCGTATCAAAAAGTAGCTCCATCCGACATTCCGTTTGGGCTCAACGAACCACAAACAACGATTCCCGAGACCACGACAACACTTGCACTCTCCCCAAGCGACGACACGGCACCCATTGCAGTTTCTGAACCCATTGACTTGTTTTTCATCTCCAACCTCAAGATCACCAGAGTCCAACGCAATGTTGCCAGCCCTGCCTCACCCGCCCAGGCGTTGTCGTCATTGGTTGAAGGGCCAAATAGCAGCCCCGAATATGTGGGCCTGCGGTCTGCGCTACCTGCCAGCTTTGCAGCGACCGTAGACGTGATCCGAGGTGTTGCGCGCGTTGACGCCACACAAGCGTTTCTGGATTCACTCTCAGGTCTCGATCAAAAATTGGCTATCGCCCAAATCGTTCTTACGCTGACAAGTCGACCTGGCGTGGGTCAGGTTTTATTTAGCGTCGAAGGCAAACTTATTTCTGTTCCGCGCGGCCGCGGAGATTCGGTCGCCAGTGGAGTGCCCGTTACGTATGACGATTATTCGCTGCTCATTAGTGAGCAATAGAAACGCGTGTATCTCCTCCGTTGAATATTTAGTAGCCCAATCGCTCCACGCGCTCTGGGCGCTGCTGCCAGTTTTTATCAACAACCACCGCAAGCTCGAGAAATGTTCCTGATGGCAGTTGTCGTCTCACATTGGTGCCAACGATTTTGAGCATTGCACCATTCTTGCCAATGACCATTCCTTTTTGACTTTCACGCTCTACAACAATCTCGCAACGAATTCTTGGAGGCTCGTATTCGGTGACGCGAGTTGCAATTGAATATGGGAGTTCTTCATGGGTGTTTTCGAGCAACTGCTCGCGAACCAACTCTGCAATCCACACACTGTCTGGTGTCTCGGTGATCATCTCGGCTGGATACAACAATTCACCTTCTGGCATGCGAGTTGCCAAATACGCCGTCAGTTCTGCAACGCCGTCACCCGTCTTGGCACTGATAGGAAAATATTCGGCTGCGCCAAGTGACGACAACGCCTGCAATTGCTTAAGAATCTTGGCGGGTTCGGCTCGGTCAATCTTGTTCAAGATCACCACGGCCTTCGACATGTCAATGTGATTACTGACATATTTATCACCGGTTCCAAATGTCTGTGTTGCATCGATAACGAGACACACCACATCAACGTCTTTGGTCGATTCGATTGCAGTTGCATTGACGCGCTCGCCCAGTGCACTAACGGCCTTGTGGATACCTGGAGTATCCACAAAAATAAGTTGAGTCTCGGCGGTTGTGAGAACACCACGAATCCGATTTCTTGTGGTTTGTGGCTTATCGGAAACGATGCTGACCTTCTTGCCGCAGATCGCATTCAGCAACGTTGACTTACCCACATTCGGTCGACCAACAAAAGAGACAAATCCAGATCGCATCAAGTACAGGCTACGAGTAGATCAAGCGTGTACTTGACCCCTGTGGCTGCCATACTGCAGTCATGTACAGCATTAACCCAAAGAAATGGTTTGACCGCATGCAACCGCAGACACTGCAAATTGCCACCTGGCTGCTGTATTTCGACGGGTTCTTTGCATTGATGAGTGTGCTCGACAAGACAGGACATCTCGGTTACTTGCGCGATCGCTACTCGCTCGGTGTAGTTGTTGGCCTTGTATCGGTGGCTCTCTATGCCCTTGGTGGCCTTTTGATGGCAAACGAGCGCAAGATTGGTTACAAACTCAGCATCGCTGCTGCCGTTTCTCCGATCGTCCTTCGATTTTTCGCTGTTCTCTCAGTCTCATCCACTAGCGGAATGTCGACTTCTGTTCGACTGACCGACTATTTCACCGGTCGCGTATTTGGCGGTTCTGTGATCAGTGTCGCATTTGATATCGCAGTGATCGCACTTTTGCTGCACACGCAGTCCCGTGAGCACCAACGTATCTGGTATCGCTAAACTTCGGTCATGACCACAATCATCAAGAACCACGAAGAACTCCTAGCCCATGTTGGAAAACACCTCGGCTACAGCGACTACCTCACTGTCACTCAAGAACAAGTGCAGAAGTTTGCCGATGCAACTGGCGATCACCAATGGATCCACCTCGATGTCGAGAAGGCCAAGACCGGCCCATTCGGTCAAACCATCGCTCACGGCTATCTCACGTTGTCACTCGCACCAGTATTGATGGGGGGCATTTGGCGTCATGAAGGTGTCAAGATGGGCGTCAACTACGGTGCCAATAAAATTCGTTTCATGGCCCCTGTGCCAGTTGGATCAAAACTGCGCGCCGGTGCCAAGCTTGTATCTGTCGACGACATCGCAGGCGGCGCTCAAGTTGTTGTTGAGACAACGTTTGAAGTCGAGGGTGCAACTAAGCCCTCGTGCGTTGCTGAGTTGATCTTTCGCTACTACTACTAGCGATAGGTAGCCATTATTTTGGCAAATTCGTCCATGGTTTGTGTGCTTGGGTAGTCAACACACCACGGGATAAATCCTGTGCATCCAACTTTGATGTACTCGGCAATCTTGTGCGCCACCTGATCCGGCGTTCCAACAATGTTTGATTCTTGCCATGTTTCAAATTGATCTCCCCGACCACTCGCAATCTGAAACTCGCGACATTCTTGCTCGGTGTCTCGAATCAGAATCTCGCCTGAAATAGTTTTGCCAATCTCATCCGGATCTCGCCCAACATTTGAGCAATGACCTTTCAGGATCTCTATTTTTCGGGCAAAGGTTGTTGTTGAACCGCCAAAGTTTGAATAGTCGGCGTGCTGAGCAACAACTCGTAGTGTGAGTTGTTCTCCTCCACCACCAATCCAAATAGGTGGACGGGGGTTTTGCAATGGCTTCGGATCACAATTGGCACGAGATGCTTGGAAATACTTGCCCTCATATGTGGTCTCTTCTTGTGTCCACATCATTTTGACGATCTCTACTGTCTCGCGCAACATTCCAATGCGATCTTTCGGCACAGGAAATTCATAGCCGTAACTTCTAAATTCGTTCTCATACCATCCAGCACCAATTCCCCAGTCGAGGCGACCACCAGAAATCACATCCAGTGTTGATGTGATCTTGGCGAGCAACGTTGGAGGTCGGTACAGAGCGCAACCAACCATCTGTCCGAGACGAATCTTTGTTGTCAACTGACTGATCGCAGCCATCACTGTCCAACATTCAAAAACTGCCTCATGAGCAGGACGAGGCACGTTGTGAAAATGGTCGTAGACCCAAATCGAATCAAATCCCAGTTTCTCTGCGCGCAACGCAACATCTACCGACGCTTGCCATTTTTCGGCAGCCGTTGGAATCTTGACGAGTTCCATCTTCCAACCTTGTGGAATGAACACTCCAAATGTGATGTGCTGTTTTGTCATAGTGGTAAATCTCCCGTCGCCTTCTTTGTAGACCCATGATCTTTATACGCCGCGATCGTCCGTTGCGCAATACGCATTTGATGAATTTCGTCGGCACCATCGGCAAATCGACTCCATCGTGCCTGCAGCAACATGCCGGCCAGTGGTGTGTCAGTCGAATACCCAAGAGCACCGTGCACCTGAATCGCGCGGTCAACAATTTTCCACAAACTATTGGCAACAAAATGCTTGGCCATCGAGACCTCGCTCGTGAACTCAAGTCCGTGCTCGATCTTGTACGCGGCGTGCAAGACCATCAGTTTGCACTGGTACAACTCCATTGCAGAGTCGGCAATCAACCACTGAATTCCCTGCTTTTCTGCCAAGACCGAGCCGTGCGAATATCGCTCGAGTGAACGAGCAACCATCATGTCAAGCGCAGTTTCGGCCTGACCGATCCAGCGCATGCAGTGTGCAAGACGCGCTGGTCCGAGTCGATACTGCCCGAGCAGGTGACCCTGACCTCGCCCGCCAAGCATGCTGCTCGCTGGCACACGCAAATCTTTGATTTCGATCTCACAGTGATTGTGTCCACCCGACATCGTTTCGATGTCACGCACCACGTTCCATCCTTCGCTCGGAATATCGACAATGAAACACGAGTTTGCAGCCTGGGGTAGACCCGGGTCTTGCTCTGTTCGCGCAACCAAGAGCGCGAACTGTGCACCCCGAGCCCCAGAGATAAACCATTTGTGACCATTTATCACCCATTCGTCGCCGTCTTGATATGCAAATGTTTTAATGAGCGTCGGGTCACTGCCTGCAACTTCAGGTTCGGTCATCGCAAAACACGAACGCGCTGTTCCATCACAGAGCGGGCGTAAATACTTTTCTTTTTGCTCTGGTGTTGCCCAATGCAAGAGTGTGTGTTGATTGCCTTCATCTGGTGCTTGTGCATTGAGCACAAACGGACCAATACTCACTTTGGCTGCTTCGGCCGAGACAGCAGCCATTGCGGTAGGACCAAGCCCCATCCCACCCCACTCGACAGGCATATGCGGCAACCACAACTTGCGGTCTTCGCGCGCAACTTTGCGTAAGCTGACAATTGTTTTGATGACTTGCGATCGATCGTTTTGATCAATTGCTTCCCATTGGGGTCTCACAATCGTGTCCATAAAGTCACGTACTTGTAAGCGAACCTTTTCAACTTCTGGCGGAAAAGAAAAATCAATCATTCATAAAGTTTGCCCTATAACGACGGATTGCTACGAGTCGGCTTCTGGTCGTAGCCTGAACTCTGTGACAAATGCATGGGATTCTGTTGAATTACCCCAAGGGGAAGCCAAAGTGCAAGCAGTTCGCAGCATGTTTGACGCAATCGCTCCGCGATACGACCTCGTCAATCGGATCATGACCTTTCGCCTCGATGTGCGCTGGAGGCGCAAGGCCATTCGTAGCCTTGCTCTGCCTGCTGAAAGTCTGATCCTCGACTTGGCAAGCGGCACAGGTGACATGTGTATTGATCTGAGAAATGCCGGATACCAACCACTCTCCATGGATCTCTCGTTAGGAATGCTGATTGCCGACCGCAGCAATGCTCCTCGAACTCAAACCGATATTTTGCATCTCCCGTGTGCCGACAAATCTGTCGATGGCGTCACGTGCGGTTTTGCGCTTCGAAATTTGCTTGATCTCAACATATTTTTCGCTGAACTCTCTCGTGTCACAAGAGTTGGCGGTCGTATTGCCCTACTCGACGTTGGCATTCCCACAAACCGTTTCATCAAGTGGGGCAACAACATCTATTTTGGCAAGATAGTTCCTCGCATCGGTGGTCTGCTTTCCAATCGTGCTGCCTACAACTATTTGCCAAAAAGTGTTGCATACCTGCCGTCGCCTACCGAGATGGTCAATATGTTGTCCAACAACGGGTTCACACATGTCGAACATCATCAACTCTCTTTTGGGCTTACGCAACTACTACTCGCTACGCGGGCATAACGATGCGGGCAACAACGCGACTGGTCGGCGATGCCGAAGCACTCGAGATAGATCTCAATGCCATTGCGCGTGGAGACGGCATGCTCTTTGTGCGCGATGGCTTTGGCTTTGCGACGCGAGGCGTGGCCAAAAGAGTGTCAGCGCACGAGGCCAAATCATTCCTTGAGCAGATCGAAGTAGTCGACGACGTCAATGCTCCAGGAAGTGGCCCGATTCTGTTCGGAGCAATACCGTTTGATTCACATCAACCCCACGATTTTGTTTTGCCCGCGATGTTGGTCTGCAAAGCACAAGACGGCAGGTGTTGGGTCACGACGATTGACGATGCAATCGATAATGCCACTGTTGATGCCGCAATTGATCCGAGTCAGCATTGGGCACCTGAAGCATCGTCTTCGTCGTTTACCGTGACACCCGGAGTCGACGTAGATACATACTTAGATGCTGTTACTTACGCAAGAGATGCTGTGCGCAACGGAACGATCACCAAAGCAGTCATAGCACGCGATGTATTCGTTGCCGCCGACAAGCCAATTGATGTGCATTCAGTGCTTCTACGATTGCGCGCATCTTTCGGATCGAGTTATCGATATTCGATGGACGGTTTCGTTGGAGCATCACCTGAACTGCTTGTCTCAATCGCCAACGGCGAGGTATCAAGCCATCCGCTTGCTGGCACGTCTGCTCGCACAGGAGACCCACACATCGATGCGCAGCTGGCAGAGGCTTTGCTTTCATCAACCAAAAATCAGATCGAACATCGCGTTGTTATCGATGCTGTTCATGACACTCTGTTGCCATGGTGCTCGTATCTCGACTGGGAGCCAGAAGCGAGCATTGTTGCAGTAGCCAATGTGCAGCACTTAGGTACCCATATGTCAGGAAGACTGTCAGAGCCGTTTCTGCACATTTTGGACGCGGTCTATGCGTTATCTCCAACTCCGGCACTTGGTGGGCATCCCCGAGACAAGGCATTGCAACTCATTGCCGAAGTGGAAGGAATGTCTCGAGGTCGGTACGGCGGCGCAGTGGGTTGGACAGACCGTTACGGCAATGGCACGTGGGCAGTTGCCATTCGTTGCGCTGAGTTCAGTGCAGACCGCAAGACTGCACGACTCTTTGCAGGCGGAGGAATTGTGGCCGATAGTGAGCCGTTGTCGGAACTTGCAGAGACACAGGCAAAATTGCAAGCAATGCTTGCTGCGATCATTCGCCCCTGAGCGCCCCTGCCACGGCAGCATAAATTGCTTCGTGATCTAGCACATTTTTTTCGCGGTCGGTGTTCACGATCAGCACTTGTGTGCCCGATTGTGCCAAATTGCGTCGCAGTTCACCGACCGTAGAGACCGTTGTGCATGGCAAACCATGCGCACCAACTAGTTGCTCGATATCAACCTTGTGCGGGGTGCCAAAGAGTTGCTCAAATCGTTGCGGGCTCAAGGTGGTTGCTTGGGGAAGAAAACTAAATATTCCTCCACCGCCATTGTTGACAACAACGATTTTGAGATCGACATTTCGGTTTCGTAAATTGAGCAAACCATTTGTGTCGTGCAACAACGCAATATCACCAATCAGCAATGCTGTCATGTGATTGCTCTCAATGGCCACACCAACGGCCGTCGAAACGACGCCGTCAATGCCATTTACTCCCCTATTTGACAACACCCGCAATCCGACTTTCGGCGCGCCAAACCATTCGACGTCGCGGACCGGCATGCTCGACGAAAGGACAAGATTCGATTGCTGAGGCATCGCATCTACAACGGTTCGCGCTACTAGTGGTTCGGACAACTCACTCGACTCATTCCAAAACCCTTCAAGTGTCGTCGCTGCAATTGCTTGCGCATCTCGCCAATTCTGTATCCACGAATTATTTTTGCGATTCAATGATGCAACATTTAATGTAGAGTTCAGTTGCGCACATACTTGCGAGACCTTCCCAACGAGGTGCGCTGCAACTATTCGGTCTGGGTCGATCAACTGTTGAGTCTCACTTACCGCCAGATATTCACACCCACTCTCGCGAATCCAAGTATTTACAACTTTAGAAACAGGCGGCTCGCCAAAGCGCAAGACAACAGTTGGCTTCAGTGCAATCGCAGTATCTACGTCTCGCAATATGATGTCAGAAAATGCAACAACTGCAGAACCATACGCACTTTCGTTTGGCACTCTGCACCCACTTCGACTGTCTGCAAACACTGGCCACTGCAAACGAATGGCTAACTCGAGTACCAGCCGAGGGTCGTCAATGCCACTTCCAGCAACAATCACTCCGTTTTCTTTTGCACAGGCAGCCCCAAACACACCAAACACATCAACAGCAAAAAGTTGATCTTCACCCAAGACCGGGCTTGTCAAAACTTCTATCAATGGAGGCAATGTAGATGCTTGACCAACGAGAGGTTCTCTAAAAGGCATATTGAGATGCACGGGGCCAGGATCACTTCCAACAGATGCGAGAAGTATTCGCTGCGCCAGTGCTCGCCAAGTTGATTGATCAATGTCATCTGCAACTCCTGCATCTACAAACAACCTCGGTGAAACACCGTACAAATTCTGTTGATTGATTGTCTGTGGCGCACCTACACCCTGAAGCTCCGGTGGTCGATCTGCAGTGCATACCAACATCGGCACACAAGCATGACTTGCCTCCACAACTGCTGCATGAAACTCGACTGCTGCCGTACCCGAAGTGCACAACAATATTGCTGGCATCAAGTTGCTGTCCTTCGACGACAAGCCAATCCCAAGTGCTGCAAACGATGCCGATCGCTCGTCATGAAAAATGTGCAAGATCAGTTCATCTCGCGCAGCAATAGCCAAAGCCATCGGCGTACTGCGCGACCCAGGGGCAACTACGGCATGAACAACTCCGCTACGAATCCACTCGTCCACGAGCGTGGCGCAAAAAGTCGCCGTGATTGCAGAAGTACTAGCCATCCCCTCTATCGTGGCACCTATGCGCGTCATTGTCTTCTCCGACGTGATCTGTCCGTGGTGCTATATCGGCAAACGCCGATTGGACAAGGCAATTGCAAACCTACGAGCCAGAGGGGTCGAGGTAGATCTCGAGGTCTCGTATAAGCCTTACCAGCTAGACCCAACAGCCCCAGTCGGTCAATCCATACCGGTCATCGAGGCCTATGCAAAAAAGTTTGGTGGGGTCCTGAAGGCACAACAGATTCTCGATCATGTGACAAACATCGCGGCACAAGACGACATTGTTTTCAACATGGACATTGCTCTACGCGCCAACACACTGCTCGCCCATCGGCTGCTCGTCATGGCCGAACGAGACTATGGCAACACCATTCAGGCGCAGCTCAAAGAGCGAATCATGAAGTCATACTTCACCGATGGTGACAACATCGCCGACATCTATGTTCTTGCCAAATGTGCACACGAAGTTGGTATCGATGTCGATGTTGCAACTGCATTTCTGAACTCTGATGAATGTATTGACGACGTGCAGGAGTCGCTACAAATGGCCACAGAAAATGGCATCACTGCTGTTCCCACATTCATTTTTAATGATCAGTGGTCTGTGCCAGGCGCACAAGAAGTAGAGATGTTTGAACGCGTAATAGAACGGCTCTCCGAAAGATCATGAATACCTTGCTCGCCCACGAAACCCTCGGCAATCCTGCATCGGTTCAGCGGATGGTGTTCTTGCACGGGTTTACCCAAACTCGATCCTCGATGTTTCTACTCATCAATGAGGTGATGACTCAGTCAGCAGATCTATGCGCAATCGCTGTGGATGCCCCATTGCACGGAGAATCACAACACATTCTCACCGACGTTGCTGGGGCTGCTGAAGCACTTGTGCAAACATGTGGCAACGCCATTTACTTGGGTTACTCAATGGGCGCGCGCATGAGTTTGCACGCAGCAGTACAGCACCCTCAAGCAGTCCGAGGTCTTGTACTGATCAGCGGTACTGCTGGCATTGTCGACCCAGTTTCACGCCAACATCGACAGTCATCAGACAACGAGTTAGCAACTCATATCGAACAGATCGGTACTCAACAATTCATCTCCGAGTGGCTCTCAAAACCAATGTTTGCTCTATTGCCCCAAGACACAGCCGACATTGCACAGCGATGCACAAACTCGCCCACATCGCTCGCAAACAGTTTGCGCATGTGCGGCACAGGCACGCAAGAAAGTTTGTGGGACAAACTTTCAACGCTCACCATGCCGGTATTACTGATCGCAGGCGCTCACGATGACGCATTTTGTCAACACGCCCGCCGCATGAAAGAGATCATTGGCTCTCATGCAACTCTCGAGATTGTGCAAGGTGCAGGCCACAGCGTGCACCTCGAGCAAACTACTTTGACGGCACAAATTATTTCGACCTGGTTAGCAACCTTTTAGAGCAATACACCCAACGCCAGCAATACTCCTGTTGCCATCTGTGTCTTTCCTGTAGTTGCCAATACTGCAATAAGATCTCGTCCATTGGCTCCACTTCGCACAGTTCG